>CAKZNV010000135.1 GCA_937132085.1 uncultured Rubritalea sp.
GCCATCTTATCATGTTTAGAGTTAGAATCAGAATCAGGTTCAGACATCGTAAGGTTATTTCAACTTTGCATAAGCTTCCCAGAAGTCAGCTGTCTGCTTCTCACAAGGCACGATCTCTACCACAAGAGGCACTTCACCACCTTCGATCTCTAGCTCGTCTGCATTGTCCACACGTTGATAATCCCAGCCCCACATTGTGGCCCAAGACTCGAAATTGAATGCGTGTTCGTTGGCGATGATTCCTCGCTGAGCTTCACCCATGGCTTTCACTCTCGGCAGTCTATCAAAGATTCTACCGCCACCATTATTCATCACAGCGATGACTCTTCCTTGCGCTTCGCAGTCTTGGAATAAGATCGGAGCAGATAAATCATAGAGCGTTGTTAGATCCCCTAACAGAACCCAAGCATCATCGATTCCATGCGTCCAGCCAGCCCATGTAGCTAGCTGACCATCGATCCCATTGGCTCCACGGTTCGCTCTAACAATTTCCTGTGGTAAATCTCTCTGAGCAAATTCTCCCCACTCACGGATCGGCAAGCTATTGCCTAGATACAAGCTCTCACCAACTGTAGAATATAGTGAAAGCAATCTAACAAGACTAGGCTCACTATCAGGATAAGCCTCTAACAGCTCATCAAGTTGACTCGCCCTCCTGCCATTACCTTTTAGAATATCTAGCACATCCCCCACTTCAGCAAACTCCGAAGCAGCGGCACCATTCAGCACTCGGCTGATCTCACCCTTGATCACCTGACTCTCTCTCGCCAGACCACTGAAACCAGTGCGAGAAATACTTAGCACCTCTACCTTTGCCATCTCTGGTGACTCTAGATCTCTCCAGAACCTACCCACTGGCACTTCACCTATTCTTAAAATCTTCGCCGGAGTATTTTCTCTCAGCACCTTGTCTGGATTCACCAGACAGAGGTCACCTAATAACTCTCTAAGACCCGAAGTAGCATCTGCCACCACTGGCACTTTCAGAGTTTTAAGGAAATGCATCACCTCACCACGATCCTCTGGCTCCAGTCCACCTACCATCACCACCACTCCTTGCCAGACTTCATCGAAAAATCTAACAAAAGTCGAAACATCTAGCTTCTCCTTAGCTACCTTCCAGTCCCCTACTACTAAATCTTCCGTCACTACGGTCTCCGCAGACTCATCAAGACAGACATTCAGATGCCATGGCTTACGCTTAGACCAGCCATTGAATAGTTCGCCTACTTGCCCTTCCACATCTTCTGATCCTTCCACGAAATTTCCTAATATCCCTACCTGCTCAATCGCCTGAGGCGCTCCACTACCACGGAAGCTACTAGGACGGTCCGCACTGATCACCACCAACGGTCTAGCCTGATAATGACACTCGATCACTGCTGGCAACACCTCAGCCACTGCAGTTCCAGATGTAGTAATGATAGCACACGGCTCACGTGTATCCATCATTCTACCCAGTGCATAAAATGCTGCAGCTCGCTCCTCAAAGTGCGACCAAACCACAACGTCCTCGCACTGTAACAGACTGTCGATCAGTGCTAAATTCCTAGCTCCCGAACACACTACATATTCACGTATTCCCATTGCTAGGCTCTGTCGTATCACTTCGCTCGCTGTATTATTATCAGTCACGCTCTAGCTCTACTATGTGGGAGAATTTTCACCCATAAAAAAATGCATATTTTCATCGTTGCATCAGTAATTCTCCACTAAACTGCATATATATGAGTAATAAAAAGATCCCCGTATTAGTTCAAAACGATATTTGGCTAGAAGGTCAAACCGATGCCATCAACGAAAGAATCGAACGATTCGACAATAGCTTGGCACACATTAATCAGCAACACGGTGGACTTTACGATTACTCAAATGGTCATCTAATCACTGGAATCCACCTAGATAAGACAAGTAATCAATGGGTCATCAGAGAATGGGCACCGAATGCCAAAGGCCTACAACTAGTAGGAGACTTTAATAACTGGAGAGGTGATGAGCACGCTCTCACAAAACTCCAACACGGAGTCTGGGAACTGAAAATCTCTGGCGATAAGCTCAAACATGGCGACAAAGTAAAACTGCGCATCCACGGTGCTGACGACTCAGTCCGCGATCGTATCCCAGCCTGTATCACACGTGCTGTCCAAGATGAGGAGACTCACGACTACAGCGCCCAGATCTGGCAACCTGAGCCATACCAATGGAAGCACAGCTACGACCCTCAGACCGTCAAAACTCCAGTCATCTATGAAGCCCACACAGGCATGAGCGGTGAAGAGCCAAGACTCCACACTTATAGAGAATTCGCAGATAACATCATCCCACACATCGCTAAGACTGGCTACAATGTCGTCCAACTCATGGCTGTGCAAGAGCACCCATATTACGGATCGTTCGGCTACCATGTTTCTAACTTCTTCGCCGCTTGCTCACGCTTCGGCACACCAGAAGATCTCAAATACCTCATCGACACAGCGCACAGCTACAACATCGCAGTTCTGCTAGATATAGTCCACTCACATGCTGTCAAAAACATCGGCGAAGGCTTAAATCATTTCGACGGAACCGACCACCAGTATTTCCACGGAGGAGCTAAAGGTGATCACCCACAATGGGACTCCAAGTGCTTCAACTACGAGAAACCTGAGGTCAAACAATTCCTCCTATCCAACGTCCGCTACTGGCTAGAAGAATACCACTTCGACGGCTTCCGCTTCGACGGCATCACCTCCATGCTCTATGAGCACCATGGAACGATAGCATTCGATCACTTTGATAAATATTTCCAAGATGGTGTCGATAAAGATGCTATCCTCTACCTCCAGCTAGCCACCACGCTTGCTCGTGAGATCAAACCTAGCGCACTCATCATCGCTGAAGATATGAGCGGAATGCCTGGACTCTGCCGACCTATCTCAGAAGGTGGTATAGGATTCACCCACCGTCTAGCCATGGGCATCCCAGACTACTGGATCAAGCTACTCAAAGAAAAGCGTGACGAAGAATGGAACCTCCACGAAATCTGGGGAACACTCATCAACCGTCGTCACGGCGAAGCAAACATCGCATACTCAGAAAGTCATGATCAAGCCCTCGTAGGTGATAAGACTCTCGCTTTCTGGCTAATGGATCAGCACATGTATTGGCACATGGGCAAAGATGATGAGCATCCAGCGATCGACCGCGGAATGGCTCTGCATAAGATCATCCGCATCATGACTCTCTCACTCGGCGGCGAAGGCTGGCTGACCTTTATGGGCAACGAATTTGGCCACCCAGAGTGGTTAGACTTCCCACGTGAAGGCAACGACTGGTCCTACCAATACTGTCGCCGTCAGTGGTCACTCATGCATGACGAGAAGCTGAAATACCAATTCCTCAGCAATTTTGAAACTGCCCTCCTCAAGCTCACAAACGACAATTCACTACTAGCAGCCCCACAGGCTCAGCAACTATGGTGCAAGGACGAAGACAAAGTGCTCGCTTACCAACGTGGCAGCTTGATCTTTATTTACAACCTCCACCCTACAGAATCATTCACCAACTATCGTATTCCAGTTCACCAAGATGGAGAATTCGAAATCGTGCTAAATAGTGACCAACCAGAATTCGGCGGACACAGCAGGATCGACCAATCTATCACCCACACCGCAGAGCTGAGTTTCGAGGAAAATGCACTCCACCTCTATCTACCATCACGCACCACTATCGTTCTTAAGAAAAAGTAGGCAAAACCTTCTTCTGACTACGTTATTAATGAAATCATGAAAACTATTACTTTTACAACATTGCTGGCCGTCGCAGGCCTCACTGCTAGTTGCTCGAAGAAAGCTTCGACTGAAACACCTGCTGATTCAACTACTGAACCAGAGAAGAAAGAAACTGTCGAACAGCCTAAGCACTTAGGGCTTTCTAAAGAACAAGCTACTGCAGCGACTGAGAGTTCTTACAAAACTCAGCTTGAAAAAGTCAAATTGGCTTCGGCAAGCGAGATGAAAGAAGAGAAAGTAACTTTCGGTGACAAAACTATGCCATACAAGTATATCACCTATGGAAAAGCTCCAGAAGGTGGTCACAGTCTCTATATTTCCATGCACGGCGGTGGTGGAGCTCCTCCACAGGTCAACGATGGACAATGGAAAAACCAAATCCACCTCTACAAACCAAAAGAAGGCATTTACCTAGCTCCTAGAGCAGCGACTGATACATGGGACCTTTGGCAGCAGTCACACATCGACCCGATGTTTAGTATGATCATTGACCGTTTCGTAGCACATCATGGCGTTAATCCTAACAAGGTCTATGTCACAGGTTACTCTGCTGGCGGTGACGGCACCTACCAACTAGCTCCACGTATGGCTGACCAATGGGCCGGCGCAGCAATGATGGCTGGTCACCCAGGTGATGCTAAACCTCACAACCTGCTCAACCTCGCTTACTACATTCAGTGCGGAGCAAAAGATTACCCATACAAACGTAATGAACTAGCAAAGCAATGGGGCGAAATGTTAGATAAGCTAGAAAAGGAAAATCCTGGCTACTACCCACATGCATGGGAAGTCTACCCACAGCATGGTCACTGGATGAAGCTCGACTGTAAAAAAGCGATCCCTTGGATGGCTAAGCACACTCGTAACCCATGGCCAAAGAAGATCAATTGGCATCAAGATAATGTCACGAGCACTCGCTTCGCATGGTTAGCTAATGACAAGCCAGTGAAAGACCAACTTATCACAGCTGAGGTAAAGGGCCAGACCATCACCCTCACTACTGAAAACGTCACTGAAATCACACTCAGACTCAGCGATGCTCTTCTAGATCTCGATCAGGAAATCACTGTAGTAGACAAAGATGGCAAGCAACTCTTCAAAGGAAAAGTAGCAAGAACTCAAGAAGCCATCACTACATCACTAGAACAACGTCTCGACAAAACAACAGTCGCTTCAGCTCTGCTCAAGGTGAAGCTCTAAATCCACTTCCCAACGGAGACACCAATCTTCAACTACCAGCTCATTCCTCACAAAAGGAGTGAGCTTTTTTTATACCCACAAGAAAAGAAGCGCTTAGCATCACCCAACAAAATAATTCTGTAAATCTTGTTAATTCTGTCAAAAAGACATTCATCAATCACCCCCACCGAGCACCAAACCAAAAAGTTCATACAATCTGTGCTAAAAAAACAGTAAGCCCAGAAAAAATTCTGTCAATTCACCTCAATTCTGAAAAATTCTGTATCAAAAAATAAACACCAAAAAACCTACTCCGCATCCAGCCTCAACGCTGCATTCTGAGCAGCAGACTTCTTCGCCCCATCATTCACTTCTTTCTCATCTGTGAGACGCATACCCACCGGCTTAGAAACTCCGAATTCCTCCATCGTCACACCATACATCACATCCGCTCTACTCATCGTCCGCTTACTGTGCGTCACGATGATGAACTGAGAGGTATCGATAAATCTATCTAACACTTTCAGGAATCTACCAATATTAGATTCATCCAGCGGAGCGTCCAGCTCATCCAGCACACAGAATGGTGAAGGCTTTATTTGATAGATCGAGAACAGCAGCGCCACCGCAGTCATCGAGCGCTCACCACCTGATAGTAGTGTGATCGATTGCAGCTTCTTACCCGGAGGCTTAGCGATGACATCGATGCCTGTTTCCAGAGGATCACTCTCATCCACCAAGTGCAGGTTAGCCTGCCCCTTCTCACCGAACAACAGCTTGAACATATCTTGGAAATTCTTCCTGATCTGCTCAAAGGTCTCAGAGAATCTCTTGCGAGTTTCCACATTGATACGCTCGATCACATCAGTCAGCTCTTCCTTAGCATTCATGAGATCCTCATACTGGCTACGGACGAAATTGTGACGTTCCTCCAGCTCTTCAAATTCCTCAATAGCATCCACATTCACTGGCCCCATCGAGTCCAGCTTACGTTTCAACTCACCTAGAGCACTCTCCACAAATTTCCAGTCAGGGCCATCATCCCCCGGCACCTGCATTTGTGCGATCTGCTCTTCTTCATTTAAAATTTCTTCTGAATCTTCATCCGACTGCCCAGATTTCTGATTCTTGTTTTTAGCAATACAGCCTAACAAGCCATGAGAATCTGGTCGGAACATGGTGATATCTATCTGGTAGCGCTCACGCATCGTATCCATCAGACTCTCCATTCTCAGCTCATACTTAGTGGCCTCTACTTCTTCCTTCCCCTTCTGCTCAGTAACCTTAGTCACTTCCATTCGGATTTCAGAAGCCGCCTTCTCCGTTAGCTGAATCGCTTCTAACAGACCAGACCGACTAGCTACAGATTCCTCTAACTCCATTTCCAGCTGATTACCAGCCACCGTGTTAGACTCTATTTCTTCTAACAACTGAGTATTCTCATCATCTGCAGATTCTATCCGTTCATGAAATTTTATAATCTCACTCTCACGTCGATGCGTCTGAGTGCGTAGTTCCTCCAGCCTAGCAGCCATCGGTTGTTGCTGCTCTTCGGCAGATTGTAGAGCTCTACGATCCACCGCTAGGTTCGTCTTCATTTCATTCACCACATCCGCTGTATCCTGCTCACGCACCATGGTTTCTTCTAGATCTCTACTAATCGATAATTGCTCCAACTCTAGCTCATCTAAACGAATTCTAGAATCCGCCAGCACAGCCTCCATCTCCTCACGATTATCCATCGCAGTCGTCTCACGCTCAGCCAGATCCCTGCGCTCACGCTCTATCTGTAAAATCTTATTCTCCAGCGACTCTACCTCCCTAGTCGCCAAGCTAAGCTGACCATTCAGCGTAGACTCATCCACTCTGGCTACTTGCAGCATCTCGCGAGCCATCTCCAGCGCCTCACGGCTCTCCACCATCTGCTCTTCCAGCTCATCGAGCTTTGCCTTCGTCGCAGTTTCCTGCTCCTCTTGCGATTCTGTTAGAGTCTTTAAATCTCTGATTTCATTCTGCCTATCTAGCACAGAACTCGCTCCAGCATCACCCGTGCTAGCACCACCACGGATCGATCCACTCACACTCAGCACATCGCCACTCAGCGTCACATAGCTGATCTCAGGCTTCGAAGACCTCAGCTCAATAGCCGATGCCAGATCCTTCACGATCATCACATCACCTAACAGCTTCTCAATCAAGGGAGCCACAACAGCATCGCTTTCCACCTTATCAGCAGCCCATGCCACTCCACCTTTTGCAGTCGGCAGAGAATCTCTGTTAGACACCTCACTACCTCTAAATCCTGCGATAAAATCCTCAGGCACGATCTCCGCCTTGCCCATCTTCTTCAGAGTCAGCGTCTCAATAATCGACTCCGCCAACATCGCATCACGCACCAGCACTGTCTGCAAATGCTCACCCAGCACCGCTTCCACAGCCTGCGTATACTCACCATCCACACGAATAAACTGCGCCAATACTCCACGCACACCCGGCATATATAAATCTTTATCATCCAGCCCACTAAGCACCGACTGCGTCCCCTTTTCCAAACCTTCCCCCTGCGTCACCAACTGCTGCAACACCTCTAGCCTCGACGAACTTTTAGTCAGTTCCTTATGCTGAGCAGAAGCCTCTACTCTAACAGATTCTAACTCCTCACGCACATTCTGATAGCTCGATTCACAAGCAGAAAGCCCTTCTGTTAGACCTACTAGGTTCGACATTCTATCATCCAGATCCACAGCGACCTTCTGCCTCTCAGCCTCAGCTTGCTCACGGTCTAGCCTCATTCTCTCCTCATCACTTGCTAGCGACTTCGCACGCTCACGGTTTCCCTCATACTGAGCGATAGCACTCTCTATTTTCGCCTGCGCTGCCGCCATTGACGACTGATTCTGATTCGACTCATGACGAGCTTCTCTTAGCTGAACTTCCTTCTCCTCACGCAGAGCTTTACACAGTGACAGCTTCTCCTCCTCCACCGCAAGCGCAGCCTCCTGCACCCCGATCTTCTCCGTAAGCTCACTCAGCGAAACACTCGCAAACTCCAAATCTAACATCTGCTGACTCAGCTTATTCTTCGTTTCCTCGATGTCAGATTCATTCTGCTCAATTCTGTTCTGAAGTTCAGTATGGCGCTCGTTATTAAAGGCTATTTTACTCTGCGCAGCACTCGCACTATTACGGCGTTCATTCAGCATCTGGCGGATTTCTGACAACTGAGACTCTAGCTCCTGCGCCTTATCTCTCGCTCTGATCACTGCATTTTCTCTCGCTGGCAAATCTCTCTCGATCTCCCTTTCCTTAAGCTCTAGAGAATAAATAGATCTTCTCAGCTCTTCCCTCTGGGCACGCTGCTCAATGTATTTCTTATGCCCCAGATGTGTATCAAATACCTTCACATCAGTTGACAAGGCCTGAAATTTCCTAGCCTTCGCCACCTGTCTTCTCAGACTATTGATGCGTCTCTCCTGCTCGCCTAACACATCGTTCACACGGAGCAGATTCGCCTCTGTGTATTCTAGTTTCCTTAGCGCTTCCTTCTTCTCTTTCTTAAATTTAGTAATCCCCGCAGCTTCCTCGAACACCTGTCTTCTGTCCTCAGGCTTCGATGACAGTAACATGTCGATTTTACCCTGCTCCATGATCGAGTAAGCCGTCCGACCAATCCCCGTATCCATGAACAATTCATGAATATCTCTCAGCCTACAAATCGTCCCATTGATACGATACTCACTCTTCCCATCACGGAATACTCTACGAGTCACGCTCACCTCATTATACTCTACTTTCAGCGCCTTTTCACAGTCGCCCATCGTCAGAGTCACCTCCGCCATACCCATCGGCTTGCGCTTGTCAGTTCCACTGAAAATCACGTCTGCCATCTCACCACCACGCAGCGCCTTCGCACTCGTTTCACCCAGCACCCAGCGGATAGCATCCACCACATTACTCTTACCACAGCCATTCGGACCCACAATTCCAGTCACACCTTTATGGAATTCAAACTTCGTCTTATTGGCGAATGATTTGAATCCGTGGATATCGAGTGATTTGAGATACATGGCTGATGAATTATTGGAGTTCCACAGACACTACACCTGAAATCTCTAACACCCAAGGAGATAACGCTAAAATTACTACATATAGTATGCTTATTGAAATTTTATACCATATATCGACAAAACAAAGATTAAGCCAAGTGAACTAAAACTCTAACATTATGTAATGAAGCATGAACGACGAAGCGGGGAGCCGCAAGCGTTAGACATCATTTAACCTGCCCCCTTAGTTTCACGCTTGCGGCTTCGTGCTTTCGCTCATCGCTCCAGAACGTGTATCCAATACGGTGTATAAGTAATTACATTTCCTTCCTAATTTAATCGCCCTACACATCAACAGTAATAATTTCATCGTAAATAAACTCAAACCTGCCTAGCTTCAGCCATTAACAATATGTCTTTCAACTCACTAGGTCTCCACCCTTCTCTCGTCTCCGCTTCTGAAGCGCTGAACTTCACCAAGCCTTATCCAATTCAGGAACAAGCCATCCCAGCAGTAATCTCTGGCAAGGATGTCCTAGGCATCGCCAAAACTGGTTCAGGTAAAACCGCCAGCTACGTCCTGCCGATTCTACATCAGTTACTCGAACCATCAGCTCGCAGAAACACTGACAACAACGGCCCTAGTATTCTAGTCCTCGTTCCCACTCGTGAGCTAGCCATTCAGGTCAATGCCGTCTTCCAAGACTTCATCACCCAACTTTCAGACCGCATCAAATCTCTAGCAGTATTCGGAGGAGTCTCTATCAATCCTCAGATGCAAGCCATCAGAAATGTCGACGTTCTCGTTGCCACACCTGGTCGTCTCATCGAACTCGAAGAGAAAAACGCTACCAAGCTATCCGCAGTTACCAACCTAGTCCTCGATGAAGCAGACAAAATGCTCAACCTAGGATTCAAAGAAGAAGTCGATAAGATCATCGCCCTACTTCCCAAGAAGCGCCAGAACCTCCTCTTCTCCGCTACACTCAGCGATGACCTAAACTCCATCAACCAACTCATCCTCGATGAACCAACAGTCATCAAGATAGCGTCCGAGCAAGACAGCATCGACCTCATCCATCAGCGTGCCTACCAAGTAGAGACTGACAAGAAAGGTCCCTTCTTAAGAGAACTCATCAAGAAAGAAGATCTCAAGCAGACCCTCATCTTCGTCTCCTCCGCCTACCAAGCCGATCACGTAGCCGACAAGCTACGCCGCAACAAAATCCAAGCTGAAAGCATCCACGGAAAACTCAGCCAAGGCACAAGAAGAGAAACCCTAGATGACTTCAAGGCTGGCAAACTCCGCATCCTAGTAGCCACCGACCTGTTATCCCGAGGCGTAGACATCGACTCACTACCCTGCGTCATCAACTACGAACTCCCCCGCTCACCAAAAGACTACATCCA
>CAKZNV010000136.1 GCA_937132085.1 uncultured Rubritalea sp.
CTTGTGGAATCAGAGATTTAGACTACCTATACGCTCGATTGAGGTATGAGTCGATCATGCTTCACGTGTGAAGAACCCTAAATATAGGAGAAGATTACCTAAAAGAGATAAACAATGGGAACGATGTAGTGAGTGAAATATTAACCTTTCTACAAGATCATTGTTGTGTAAATTTAAGTGACTACGAAGATTTTTTGGGATTTGACGGCTTTGAGGATGACAATTCAGACCCCATTATACTACTGATGAATTCTAGAATATCAGGTGATGTGGTAACAATTACGGCTGATCTTCAATACAGCCTCAAAGAACAGCAGAACAGTTGTGGTGATAGTCTTGCAAGTATTCTGCATAGTAATAGAATTATCTACACATATATTATGAACGAAGAAGATATAACTTATGAACTAGATACCACAAATGCTGATGATACTTATTTCCCAGAAGAATATGGAGGCTAAATAGTAACAAATGAAACCAATGAAAATGTCGAATAAGGCGCAATAACAAACCCACACCAACGCCTGTTACCGAAACTTTTACACCAATATAACTCCAACATCTTCGTTATATTATGCCATCATGGTAAAGTTGACTAGGCTGTGACGATATTCTAAAGTTACACATGGAAGCAACTAACAGACAAAAGAAACTACTATCATTTTTTGGTATTCAGTATGCACCAAACATTTCAACTGGTGCTGCTGGCTGGGAGATCGGTGGTGTAATGGCAGATGATGCTAACCGTGAAAGATGGCGTCGCTATCTCTATCTAACTAAAGATTTCAGTTCAGATTCACCTATCACCTTGGAATTCGATAATGCAGAGCTTGAGAGAATACAGATACCAGATGATTGGAGTTCCTCTGAGGAGATGCAGAAGATAAAAGATGAGATTGTAGCTGAAGATATGCCAGATGGATCACCATTTGACCACCCAGCTCCAGACATCGAGTTTTCGGGACATAGTTTCATATTCACTGGAAAGCTTGATTTTGGGACACGTAAGCTGTGCCAAGAAGCAGTGGTTAAAAGAGGGGGAATAGCATCATCTCAGAAATCAGTTACCCAGAAGATAGATTACCTAGTCATAGGTTCTGGGGGCAGTAAAGCTTGGAAACGAGGTTCATATGGTAACAAGATTGAAGCAGCAATTGTTTCGAGAAGAGAGTATGGCACACCTGCCATTATTTCGGAGACGGATTGGATGGAACAAATGAAGAACGCCTAGTCTTAAGCTCCATCATAACCCCAATATATATAAATAACCATGAGTGAAAACCACCAGAGAGTAGGTTCAGTAAGTAATGCTCATGTAGGGGCTGCCTTCGAACGATCAGCCCTTAAATATTTTAAAGATATGGGGTTCAATCTTTCTCGTGACTACAAAGTTCGAGTTGGTCATAATGTTAAAAAGGAACATGCTTTCGATCTTGGATCAGAAGATCCTAAAATCTTGGTTGAGTGCAAGTCTCACAAATGGACAGAAAGTGGGAACGTTCCCAGTGCGAAGATGACGACTTGGAATCAAGCCATGTATTATTTCTTATTGGCTCCAGAGGATTATCGGAAAATCTTCTTTGTGTTACATCATCGCCGCAATGAGGGTGGTGAGACACTGGTTTCCTACTATAAACGTATTTACTCACACTTAATTCCTGAGGGTGTGGAATTTATTGAGTGGGATGAGTCTACAGGTAAAGTTGTTTCTGAGTAACCAAGTGAAATCAATGGATCTAGCCTCTAGGATGCCTGGAATACATCGTTGTGTAATTTTGATCGAACCTAGCCCACAACGAGCGGTTTATAGCCCTCCTGGAGCATCATATGCCACGCTGGAGACACCACAGAGATGAGTTGAAGATTACAAGTCAGACATGAAAGTTGGAAGTATTAGCAGCCACTGAGGCAAGGAGTATAGTGAAAATATTCCAGGATACTCTGAGTATCAATTTTGATAGGGACTCTAATTCGATTTCTAGGAACCTTGCTTGTTTTCACCAGAATCTTCTCTTTGATTAATCTTAGTGATTTTGTCCGACTGATTGGAAGCTTCTCTACTAATTCAATAAGACTAATCTCATCATTTGGCTGATAGATTTGAATCCCTCTTTTGCGCCATTCCTGCATAAGGTAATCCAGAATAGACTCAGTATAAACGATTCGATTATTACATCTAGCAGTGTCTCCACCGATACCGTGGGATTTAAATAGTCCTGTATTGATGAATTCATAGGACTTTGATTTTCCTATACAGAACAATTGCTGAATGTCAGCGACGCTCATAACAGGAGGCAACTGAGCGATAGACACCTCGGGAATAACGTCTTTGCTGATGAGGTAATCAAGACATGACTCAGTGACGATCCAACGCTTACTTTTTAGGTAAGCGTCGTTTTTGGTGAAACTTTGGATCTCATCTGAATTAAGCAGCTCATTAAACTTCGTTCTTCCTACTCTGAGTAGTTTACAGGCTGCTTTTATAGTAATAAATGGGCTAATTGTTTGGTTCTCCATTAAAGTAATTAGGAATCACTTTTTTGAAGTCAACCTTTAGAATTACATTTTTTCCACAGCCTCCATTTTCTTCTCATGGGTAGTCTTCACATAGCCACTATGCACCGCAGAATCATCATGACCGATTATATCCATTACAATTGCGGTCGGCACCCCATGCTCATGTAACTTGCTGGTAGCCATATGTCTAATGCTGTGAAAGCATAGCTCATTCTGAGTTCTTGCTCCTCTTCTTCCGACGCCCTTAGAAGGCTGAGAGGAGTGCTTGAATTTTTGGAACCCAGCAGGAACCAATACATAGTCTCTGAACTGATTCGAGAGTTTAGAGGAGCTGAATGAGTTGTCTTTTTTGTTTTTATCAAAGTAGATTTTCCTGAGAGATGGGAATAAATATTTAGCTGAGGGAGAGTGAGATTTTAAAATCTGAACAATTTCCTTTCTCAGTGGCACTTCCATCTCTCTACCAGTCTTCTGGGCTGTAAACGCCCAGCATTTAGTATCTAGATCAAAATCACTAATCTTAGCCATAACGATGTCTCCCAATCTCTGCCCAGTGAATGCACCTATAGTGCAGACTTCTTTCCATAGCTCGCTACAGTTGGCTAATAATGTTTCAAATTCTCCGTCAGTAAATGCTCTGCGATTTTTTGATCCATTAGAATTTTTTGCTTTCTTTTTGGGTGAGCATTTATCCGCTAAGTTAACTTCGGTGTAATCCTGAAAGTAGCAATATTTTAGACACTGCTTGATAGATTTCAGCTTTAAATTGACCGTGGAAACCGAGACGCTGTAGGTCTCGATTAAGTAAGTCTGATACTTAGATAACCACGCACGTTTGAAATCGGTAATGGAGTTTTCCGCATCAGTATTAATATATTCAAGAAAGTGCTGAATATCGGTGCAGTATTTGGAATAGGTTGAAGGGGCTATTTCTGACTTCTTACTCGCTAACCACTCCTCTGAAATAGAAGCAAAGCTCATTACCTTTTCAACGGGGTAATACTTAGCTTTGAGTTGCTGACACTTCTTATCAAAATGCAATAAAGCTTTAGATCTCTCCTTCACAGGAAGCTGTTGAACCAACTTTATTCGTGTGTTCTGGATTTCAATGAAAAGCTGATCCTTCGTGAAGATCTTTAACTCTATCGATTCCCAGACCGAGCTGATAGTTTGAGCTGCTGCTCTGTTAGTAGTTTTAGTGGATGGCTTTCTCTGTTGATCCGAGATTCTGTAAGACGCCATATAAAACTTACCCTCGTTTTTAATTATTCCTGACATATTAAGATTTATGTAAATTTTTTTGAGAGTCAAGTGATCTGGAAAACTTTCTCACTTTTTTTGGAAATAGCCAAAAAAATGTTACCGATTTAAAAACGGTAACAAAAACGGTAACAAAACCTATGTCATCCATAGATGTTCGGAAATACAAAAACCTTGTAGTATAAAGGATTAACGAACATCTGTGAACCATATGGATTACCAGCGAATAGCACCGTGGGTTCGAATCCCACCCTGCCCGCCATCACCCCAGCATTTTTAGACAAGTGCTGGGGTGATTGTTTTTATAGCTAGAATAGGTGAGAAACAAAAAACCTTCAGACGATTAAGACCTGAAGGTTGAACGTTAATGACTGTGACTTTATATTGAATTCTTCATTTCCAACTGAAGATATCATCTTCGGTGTTTGGCTCCCCATCCGGACCGTCAGAGATAATGATAACATTCCTGCCTTGGATCAGTTCACCTCCGAATTCTGATCTACGCTGTGTCAGGTCTGAGTCGAGATTATAGTCAATTTTGATATAAAAGTTTTTCCCCCAACTATCTACCACAGCACGAACAGATTTTCTTTCGCCCTTAAAGTAAGTAATCCCATTCTTGTTACCTTTAGCATCAGGCATAGTGAGGTATACTTTGCCTGTAGTGTTTTCGCCTCCGTCATTGGCAGAATCTTGCCATAGACCTAATAAGCCACGAAGAATTGGGCGGAAGCTCCCTTCAAAAAGGGCCTCCTCGCTAGAGGGATAGGTATTATCTGCAAAGGGTAGACGCCCATGGTCTTCATTAAAGTCATTAATAGCTTCTTCTATCTCCAGCATTCGTAGTTTTGTTTCCTGAACTTTACTACGGTTGATCACGGATTGAGCGATCGCGTAAGAAATGCTAGCGAGAGTTGCGATGATGGCAAGAACGACAAGCATTTCTACCAGCGTGAAGCCTTTTCGATGTGGTTTGGTCGTAATCATAAGTCAGATAATGTGTTTTTTTAATTAGTAGATAATTACATAGTTAGATCTGAAGCGCTATATTGCAAAGCTAAAACGCCGTTTGACTTAAAGTCACAAGCGGTTGACCTAAAATCACAAGTGAGCTTATTAAATTGAAAATACCGGAAGGCCTGTTCTGCCCATAGGCTTTTACAAACCCTCCCTCTTCCTAACTACCTTAGTAAAACTCAGAGTCTCACGAGCCAACAAAACAATACTACTCGTTTTTTTATATCAGACTAGAACGCATATTCACAACTATCTATGAATAAGTCACTATAGTCGACAATTGAATACTACCCGGAAGGGGTTATTGTTTGAGATACATACAAACCTATTACCTAAAATTCTTTTAGATTAGGTTTGTTTTAAAAACCATAAACACTGCTACCAAAATGAAACTTAACTTACTTATTCTATCAGTCATCATGACATGCCAAACCAATGCAGAAGCTGCGGAAGATCGGCTTATAACTAACGGCAATTTTGCGAAAAAGTCATTGAAGCCTTGGAAAATTTTTGCAACTGAGAAACTAATAAAACCTACTTTTTCCATAGCTAATGGCGAAGTGACGATCACTTCTGCGAAGGCTTCACCAAAGCAAAGCAACGAACAATTCACTCAGCAACTTGAGAAACTTAAATCGAATACTAAGTATACTTTCAGCTTCCAAGCCAAGGCTGAAAACGTTCTAAAACCACTCGTAGTCACTCTCAGTCGGAGCAAAGACTGGACCAAGGGGCATTATGGACTATTCAGAAAAATCACTCCCACTAATGAATGGAAAGATTATAAAATGACATTTACCACTATAGAAATCGAAGAAGGCAATTTACCTCAGCTGAAATTCCTTTTTGGCGAGATACAAGGCCAACTGAGTTTAAGAAAGATTGCTCTTATCGAAGTGAATAAGCCGATTGAAATAAAGTTTAAATAGTAAGCTCTTAAGAAAAGAGACTTTGAAAAATGGTGGGAGGTTTACTCTCACCATTTTTTGTTTTTCGGAGCATCTCCAATCGCTCATAAAAAAAGAGTCTAAACCATCTAGGCTTAGACTCTTTAAAAGTAAGGAAAAACTATGAGACCATAGAAGCTACGACTTGTGCAGCAGTCAATTTGACCAAGACTTCGCAAGTAGTGCCTGGCATCGCGATAGGAACTGTATTTCCAGCGAGCTCATGTCCATTTACTACTAGTTGAGTCGTGTAGTCATCACCTTTATACTCACGTTCAACCGTGATGTTGTAGGTAGCGCCGCGGTATTGTCTTACTACTTTGTAGCTGTTCCAGTCTTTCGGAGCGCATGGAGTGACCACGAGTCCGTTGTGCCCAGGCTTCACTCCTAAGATATACTGCGTAGCTGCTTGGTAGGTCCATGAGGATGTCCCAGAAAGCCAGCTATTACGGCCAAGCCCAAACTGAGGATGCTCATCTCCAAGGATGTTTTGAGGGAAACAATATGGCTCTACTTCGAACAGATCTATGTCTTCATTTCTAGCTGCTGGGTTAATCTGGTTGAAATATTTATAAGCACGATCGCCATTACCAATGAGGCAGTTCGCGATCATTACCCATGGGTTAGAGTGGAGGAAAATTCCGCCGTTTTCCTTTGCTCCTGGTGGGTAGGAAGATACTCCTCCTAGTTCTTCGTCGTAGCCATTATAACCAGGCGTGCTGAGCTTAATGCCGAACTTGGTGTTGAGGTGTTTGTCTACAGAATCGAGTGCTGTCTTAGCGCGGTCACCCTCTGCAAATCCTGCGATCACTGGCCAAGATTGTGCGTTCGTGTAGATGCTGCCATATTCGTTTTCTTTAGAACCGATCGGCTCGCCAGCAGCAGTATAGTAACGGCGATACCATTCTCCGTCCCAACCTTCTTCGTTGACCACTTTTTTCATGGCAGCGTGATCAGCTCTGTATTGATCTGCTTGAGCTTTGTCTCCAAGATGCTCACAGAGATCGATCATTTCATTGAGTCCTGTGCCGTAAAGCGAAGCGATCATCAGACTTTCAGCTTCACCAGGTAAGTTCACAGTGTCGTTCCAGTCTGCGAATCCTAGGAGAGGAAGACCATGCTGACCAGTGTTCGCTTTGGTGAAGGCTAGTGAGCGTTTCAGATGTTCCAGCACTGGAGCTTTCACACGGTCTGCTAGTTTTAAACCTTTATCGTAGAATGGTATTTCCTCATCGAGGAATGCGTAGTCGCCAGTCTCTCGGAGATAGGCACTAACTGCGAGAACGATCCAGAGATGGTCATCTCCATACCATTGCTTGTCCCCTTCTTCACGCGAGTCACCTTCGTTCGCTTCCATCGTAGACGGGAAAAACTGGTGCATTGCTGAGCCATTTTCTTTTTGAATGCTGAGTAGCTTTTTCTGTAGCTCTTTTGCTTCCTTTGGAATGCTAGCCAGCACACCCATAGAGTCCTGTGAACTGTCTCTAAACCCTAGTCCACGTGCTCCAAGACCTAGCTGATAGAGTGAGAGGTAACGTGACCAATAGAAGGTGGTCTGACACTGACGTGGGTTGTGGATGTTGAGCATCGCATTGATGTTCTTGTCCGGCGTATCGCACTGATAAGCATTGAGATAACTGTCCCAAGTCTTAGAAAGATCCGCGAATGATTGATCTACGTTACCTTCATTACGGAAGTGGTTGATGACTCCGAGTGCGTCTTCGCGCTCAGCTTGTCCTGTGTAGATGAGAGTGCGCTTTGATTCGCTTGGTGCGAAGCTTCCGAGCTTGATAAGAAGAGCTCCTATATTATCACCACGGAGGGCTTCATAGCTAGAGAATGACTCTTTTCCCATGACAGCTGGCTTTGCCCAGGTGCCTTTGGTTCCGAGAAATTTTTTACGATCTGACTCGAATGAATCGACAGGTCTGTTAGAGCTCATGAAGTTCAGTTTCCCTTGTTTTCTCATGAATGCATATTGGAAAAGAGTGAGTAGTCCACCGTCTTCGTGATGTGCTTCGCTCATCATCGTTTGCGGACACCAGTCAGCATTGGTGTATTGCTTGAGAGCATCAAAGTGAGTGTATTCTACCACTGGGATGATATCGATTTCTACCGCTTCCTCGCGGTTGTTAGTCACCGTGATATTACGGATTTCAAGACTCGCTCCATAAGGAACGAAAATCTGTGCCTGCACCTGAATTCCAGCGATGCTTGAAGTAATAGTCTGGTAAGAAAGTCCCACACGACACTCAAAGCTATCTAACTCATCTAAACATGGAGTGTAAAACGGTGAGTAGACTTCCTGCCCCGAGCTCGTGCGAACACGGATATAGAGTGTGCTGCCTTTAAAATCTGTATCTGGAAGCTGCGGGATGTATTTTACAATACGGTTCAACGCAGGATCACCAGCACAGAGTAGAGATCCTCCAGTGTGATCTACTAGTCCGCCAAATTGTAATGACCCAACATAGTTGACCCACTTGGTAGGAGTAGATGGATTAGTAATAATATATTCGCGGTTAGAGTCGTCGAATTTTCCGTATGTATTGCTCATGTTTTGTTAGGTTGTTAGAGGTTTATCTAAAATGAAGACTGCTTCTTATGATGTTATAAATATAAGGTGCGATTTCATACATGAACAAGGAGATGTGGGAGTGAAAGTCTCAGGGTAAGGTGTTGATATGCGCCCTCATTGCCCAACGACAGTAAATACAAAACGCTGCTGGGGTAACCCAACAGCGTTAGAGAGAGATGAAATGGAAGGAGCGTTATTATTTACGTCTTCTGAGAAGAAGGGAAAGGCCTCCAAGACCAAGTAAAGCGGTGCTAGATGGCTCAGGGACTGGAACTGATGAAAAATTAGCGACGATGTCTGATACTCGTGGCGTATTACCAGTTCCATTTACTGTAGTTTCTACTGTGAGAGTCGTGTTTGCTGCAAAAGTTTTAGCTGCACTGCCTGTCTCCGCTGCACCTCCGTTAATAGTAAACATGTTGCCACTACCACCTGAAAGCATAGTTAATCCAGAGAAGCCATCAAATTGAACACCGTCAGTTTGGCCACTGCCAAAAGTAGCGCTTAGGCTCGAAACAGTGAATGTTAGGATCTCTCCTGCATCAAGACGAGTGTTTACACCACCATGAATACCAAATCCTATATCGCCTGTTCCTCCAGATCTTACATTGTCGGTATTACCCATGATAGAGATAGTAGCCGTGACAGTATCGTTCGCACTACCATCTCCTGCTAAGTCAAGAGCTGATACAGTGAATAACATAATGTCAGGGTTAGGGCTTCCGGCGGTGTTGCCGATTGCAGTAAAGCTGTCTTGTGTTCCTCCAGCTTTGATCGCTGCTGCGTCGAATGTGAGAGCTAAAGACGCTCCGTATAGTGGACAAGCTAAGACGCTAGTAGCAATGATTGTTTTTAATAGTGTTTTTTTCATTTTTTGATAAATTAGATAACTAGTAAACAATCCCAATGTTCTGAGTCGATGTCAATGCGTTTCGACTGACCTAGTTAAAGCTGACTCCGTAATGAACTCTATATTAAATAGAAAAACGTCGATAACTAAAAGTAGCTATCGACGTTTAAAGTAGAACTTATTGAAGTGAATAATTACTTGCGGCGTCTAAGAAGAAGAGCCAGTGATCCGAGTCCGAGAAGTGCTGTGCTAGATGGCTCAGGCACAACAGTGGCTACGAACACTGCTCCCACTGCTGCTTCGAAATCAGCGGTGTCGATAGTAACTGTAGGGTTGAGGTGACCAGCAGCGACAGCTGAATTTGACCAAGTAATACGCTTGTCTCCAGAATCTGATCTGTCTTCTGTGAAGCCAGTTGGTAGTCCTGTCATTGCAGTCGTTTGGGTAGCTGCTGCCAATACTCCAAATCCGCCAACGGCAGATGAGTCTAGTGAGAGGCTTAAGCTTGTGCCAGCGACATCCGCTGCAGTTTTTGAGTCGGCTAGAGAAATGGTCTCACCTGCTCCTGCACGAAGTAAATAATAAGCATTTGTTTTCGATCCGTTCTTACTAGCATTAGTAGTATCAAATGAAATGTTAATAGAACCAGTAGTAGAGATCGTTGAGTAAAAAACGTAAGCTCCAGCTTGGCCACCACTGTTTCCAGCTGCTAGCGAAGTAAAGGTTTCACCTGCAACAACAGCTGAAATAGTATTGCTACCATTATCACGTTTGTTAGTGGCATGGCTTAAGACAAGAACGTCTCCTGCCTGGACAGCTACTGTTGAGAAAAATGTAGATCCATACAGCAACGTGTTGCCCTGTGAATTATCATCGGATGATACCAATGAAATGGCTGCCTGTGAGCTAATGAGTGACCCTGTTAAGATTAGTGTAGTTAGTGTTTTTTTCATGTAGTTATGGTGTTTATTTGTTAATATTAATTTGTTTGTGATGAAATAAAATCGCATGGATTCGAGTCTCTTGTCAAAGTATGTCGAAGGTGAAGAAAAAGTCTGAAGCTGTCATTTTGCGCCCTTCTGAAGGTTAGTAACAAACTGTGATTTCGAGAGTTTTTCCGTGTTGAGGCTGTATTTCGTTTGAATCACAGACTTGACCGTTCACCGTAAGCTTACTGTCACCGTCAGTCGTTGGTCTCATAGTAATCTCATAATTACATCCTCTGAACTCACGTGAGATTTTCACTTCACCTAGTGATTTCGGAAGCTGTGGGTCGATCACCAGTCCCGCAAATCCTGGACGGATACCAAGAATATGCTGAGTGATCGCAACATAGTTCCAAGCAGCGGTGCCAGTGAGCCATGAGTTCTTCGCTTCTCCATGACGCTCGGCAGCTTTTCCAGCGATCATCTGTGAGTATACGTATGGCTCTTGCCCATGCACTTCACTGATGTCTTCACGGAATGCTGGGGCGATTCTAGTGTAGTAGTCGTAAGCCTTCTCGCCATTACCTAGCATCGCTTCACTGATCATGATCCATGGATTATTATGGCAGAAAATTCCACCATTTTCTTTGTATCCAGGTGGGTAAGAAGTGACTTCGCCGAGGTTGAGTTGGTATTTAGCATGAGGTGGATCTTGTAGAACGAGTCCGTGCGGAGTGCCGAGATGTTTCTCCGTAGCATCAAGCGCCTTACGTGCAAATCCATCATCATGACCACAGCCAGCCATCACACACCAACCTTGTGATTCGATGTAGATATGTCCGTCTTCGCATTCAGGACTACCAACTTTCTCACCAAAGTAATCGTAAGCTCTCAAAAACCACTCAGGCTCGCGTCCATGTGCATCGATCGTATCCATCATCTTCTGAGCAGCAGCTTCTACTTCTGCAGCTTTGTCGTTCTTGCCTATGTGCTTCAATAGCTTGGCGTATTCCTTAGCTGAATAAACAAAGAGTCCTGCAATCATTAGTGACTCCGCAGTTTCCCCCTTTTGGTTAGCGGTCGTTTGAAATGACTCACCAGGTTCTTCTGAGAAACAGTTGAGGTTGAGACAATCGTTCCAGTCAGCACGGCCAATCAGTGGTAAGCCATGAGGTCCTACATTCGTCTGTGTGAACTGGAATGAACGTTCTAAATGCTCTAACAGAGGCGCTGCTAGTGAAGCATCATTTTCGAAATCAACCACTTCATCGAGAATAGCAAAATCACCAGTTTCACGAATATAACCACCAACTCCGAGTATCAACCACAATGGATCATCATTGAAATCTCCACCTAGTTCCGCATTGCCACGTTTAGTGAGTGGTTGGTATTGGTGATAGGCACCACCATCGCTGAGCTGAGTGGCTGCGATGTCTAAGATGCGCTCACGAGCACGCTCTGGCACCTGATGCACAAAGCCTAACAGATCTTGATTTGAGTCACGGAACCCCATCCCTCTGCCTACTCCTGATTCATAATAAGAAGCACTACGAGACATGTTGAAAGTAACCATGCACTGATATGGATTCCAGATATTCACCATGCGGTCAAGGCGTTCGTCACCACTCTCGATACGATAAGGAGCTAGGATACCGTCCCATTGCTTGGCTGTCTGAGCGAGTGAAGCTTCTACTGCTTCGTCATTAGCATACTGAGCGATTTTTTCCTCAGCACGCACTTTGTTGAGACTGCCGTTTGCGTTAAATTTTTCTTCCTTCGGATTTTCCGCATAGCCAAGCACGAGCACCACGCTCTTCTCCTCACCGGGAGCTAGCTCGACTTCGATCTGGTGTGATGCCACTGGCGACCACCCTTGTGCCACTTGATCATCAAGCTGACCCTTGACCACTGCCTCTGGAGCTTCGAGCGATCCGTAAGTTCCTGTGAAAGCAAAGCGATCTGTGGTGAAATGTGCGATGTCAGTATTCGCATGGTAATACGCATAGTGATTACGGCGCTCACGGTATTCTGTCTTGTGATAAATCGTAGATCCATCGACTTCTACTTCGCCGATGTTGAGATTACGTTGGAAATTTCTGTCGTCCTCAGCCGCATCCCAGAGACACCATTCGATAAAGGAAAACATCGTAAGCTTTCTAACAGTGTCGCCAGTGTTCTTGAGTTTGACACGATGAAGCTCGATAGTTTCTCCGAGAGGAACCGTGTAGGTTACTTCAGATTCAATCCCATCATAGCTACCAGCGATCTTAGTATAGCCGAGGCCATGACGGCATTCGTAGCTATCC
>CAKZNV010000137.1 GCA_937132085.1 uncultured Rubritalea sp.
TTAGGTAATAAAAAAGCGGCGCATCATGAATCTCTTCAAAATGCGCCGCTGAGGTGTTAAAATGTTTGATTTATTATAGTTCAGATGCTGCTGCTCTTTTCAGAGTTTCAGCTGCTTCTGGATCAAGATTGACTGGCTTGTAGCCACCTCGCATCTTATACCAGATGATAATAAGCAAGAAGGCTACTGCCATAATTGCTGGTAGCACTGCTGCGACCTTAAGTGAACTTTGACTTGTAGATTCCAGCGTTCCTGTGACAACCTCACGTCTTTCATCAGTCATTTCCGGGAGCTTAACAAACTCTCCTGTGTTGATGGAATCATACTTAAATCCGAAGAAGTCTTTCACTTCAAAGATAGGTTTATCTTCAGGCTCAGCTGGGTTTGTTTTGTCTACAAATGTAGTTTTGTTATCGATGACAGTCTGAACTAGCGCAGGCTCTTTTGCTTTTAAAGCTTCTGTCTTATAGTGAGTCTGAACTGCTCCTAGGAATGGGAATCCGAAAATACCTACTGTAAGAAGGCCCATAGCAGATACTGTATTAAGAGTCATGGCTCCACCTTTAGGGAATTGCTCAGAAACAAAACCTAGAACTGTAGGCCAATAGAATGTCTGACCGATAGCATAAAGAACGAATGCTCCGAATATTAATGGTCCTGCTGGGACTGAAGAGAGAGCGTAGAGACCTAAGATTGAGAATACTGAGCTGAGTAGAAGTAGCTGAGGTGGATTCATGAATCTCAATGGAACACCTGCGAAGAAGCGAAGGACCATCATGATTCCAGCAGATAGGACAAGAGCCCATGCTGCGCCTGTTGCGCCCATGATTGGTTCCATGAGTGTTCTGATCCAACCATCTGTAGCGATTTCTGCTGTTGCGAGAGGAATCATGATCAAGCAAAGTAAGAAGAAGAGGAATTTACCACTAGATCTGAGGAGTAGACCAGCGAGTAATCCAATCGCTCCACCTACTGCGATACTAATAACTAGTTTGTTTTGCTCACCAAAGTCTAGAGGTGTGTGTTTTGTGATTTCATAAAAGAGGAATGTAGCGGCAACAAAAATACCAAGACCGCCAAACTCACGAAGCATCTCGATATAGGAAACGTTGTTCTCTACACGCTCATCTACTGGGAATTTCTTACATAGGATGAACATTATTCCGTAGAAAAGAACTGGAATAAGCATGATCCAGAATACCCATTTAGCTGCTTCCCATTTGAGATCTGATCCAGTTCCGATAAACATAATATAGCAGATACCACCGAAAACGATACCAGCTGGCCAAGCGGCGTGCAGGATGTTTAGCATCTTACTTTTTTGGTCTTTATACATAGTTGCACAAAGAGGATTGATCACTGCTTCAACAATACCGTGCCCTAGACCAGCACAGATACATGCCCAGAACATGGAGTCATAGTCTTGAGCATTAATTGTGAGAACGACAGAAATAGCCTGTAGAGTGAATGCGCAAAACATTGAAAATCTATAGCCGATCTTATCTACGATAAGACTAAATAGAATCATGCTTACAGCGATAGGCCAGAGAGCCGCTCCTGTTAGTGAGCCTACTTGCTCAGTAGTGATTTGAAATGCATCTTCCCACATTGTAGGTATCATTCCTCTGAATACAAAGCCTACGCCGGCTGCCATGAGAGCCATGAAGCTAGCCCAGAAGAGCATCGACTTTTCTTTATCTGTTATTTCTGTGTTTTCCATAATTTTATAGTTAGAAAAAGGGGTATATCATACCAATCTGACCTAGCAAGGAGCGATTTTGTCACCAGTCATCGATTTTATGAAATAGAAGTTGCTGAGAGATTGGCCTTGTGATGATTATATAAGGATGATGGGAGGGCGAGATGTTACAAAATTTACCAATAGATGAAATCAGGGACGAGCTGGTAAAGGGGCTTGTCGGTGAGGGTGCAGTCCAGAGCTGGAGAGTGCTAGTCAAGGCTCCTACGGGATCTGGTAAGTCTACAGGTGTGCCGAGCATGCTGCTCGATACAGGTGTGGAAGGCCTCATTGTAGTGGTGCAACCGAGAAGGATCGCCGCTAGAATGCTGGCGAAGCGGGTGGCTAGTCTGAGAGGTGTCAGTGTGGGGAGTGAAGTGGGGTATGTGGTGAGATTCGACAATAAAATGTGTATCTCAACAAGGATCGTGTTTGTGACGGATGGGGTGTTAGAGCGCTGGCTGGCTGAAAATCCATCACTAGATAATGTGGGTGCTGTGGTGTTTGATGAATTCCATGAACGTAGAATAGCGATGGATGTGGCGCTGGCAGATTGTCTGAATTTACAAGAGGGAACTAGGCCAGATCTAAAGGTCTGCGTGATGTCTGCAACTCTAGAAGTAGCTGGACTGAATGATTATTTATCGCCATGTAGAATGGTGGAAGCTGGTGGGCGAACATTTCCAGTGGAAATAGAATATCAGTTGGCAAAGAAGAGCCAGAAGCATAGTCGGTATGGTGTGCAGGAAGAGCCTGTGTGGGAGAAATGCTCTAGGGCTTTCTCTGATGTGCTAGCTAAACATGGTGCTGATGAGTGTGGTAACGTGCTTATCTTTTTGCCTGGGGTGTATGAAATCCAGAGAACGGTGGAGCAGCTGGAGAGAATGAAGCTGAAAGGTTGGGAAATCTGTCCGCTCTATGGGACGCTTAAGCCTGAGCAGCAGGATAGAGCTGTTAGAGATGGAGGAGGGAGGAGAATTATTGTTTCGACCAATGTAGCTGAAACATCTCTAACGATTCCGGGAGTGAAGACGGTGATTGATGCGGGCTTGGCTCGTGTAGCTGTGTTTGATGCGGTGCGTGGTGTGGATACTTTATTCGTGAAGAAAATCTCTAGAGCATCGGCTGAACAGAGAAGTGGCCGAGCTGGACGTGTCTCTGCTGGTAGGGCTGTCAGACTATGGAGTGCTGCTGAGCATGGACGGAGAATTGGCTTTGAGTTGCCAGAGGTGCAGCGGGTCGATGTCTCGGAATTAGTTTTACGCTTGCTCGCTAGACCAGATATTAGATGTGTGGATGAGCTAAGTAATTTCCGCTGGCTAGATGCGCCAAGTGAGGATGGAGTGGGGCATGCTGTCGAGCTGTTAGAGTCGTTGGGCGCTGTGTCAGATGGTGAAATATCTGAGTGTGGTGAGCGGATGTCAAAGATGGGATTTCACCCAAGGGTAGCTCGACTTATATTAGCGGCAGCGGACGAGGGATGTCTGGCTGAAGCTGTCTTTGTGGCTGCGACTATGCAGGGTGAGGGGCTGTTCTTGCGTGGGAAGAGTGATGATAGAGGCCGTGGTGCTTTTGTTTTCCCAGGGGATGAAAGTGACTATGCTGCGCTGTGGCGAGCATTTGAGTCAGCTAGAGCAATGCAGTATGATCCTAGACGTTGTAATGAAATAGGAGTGATGGCAAGGGCAGCTAGGGAAATTTCTCTGAGTATTAAACAACTCGAAAAAGCAGTTTCTAGACTAATGGGCTCTGAGCTATGCAAAGTTGATTTTGATGAGAATGCTAGAGCGTTTAGTAGAGCGATGCTAGTGGCGTTTAGTGATCGAGTGGCAGTGAAGATGGGGGAAGGGACTTTAGCTTGTAGAGTGAGTGGAGGCCGAACCGGTAAAATAGATGCTCATACAGCGGAGGTCGTGAAGGAGTCCGAAATTTTCCTAGTAAGCGATATGACTGAGGTGGGGGCGAAAGATGTAACAGTTCACCTGAATGGATGTGTGACGGTGGATCTGTTGGATGTTAGAGATCTACAAGGTGAGAGTTTTCATGAAACCCAAACAGCTGTGTATGATGAAAAAATCCGAAGAATAGTGAATCGGAGTGAAGTGAAATTTAAAGACCTAGTAATTAGTAGTAAGGACGGAGGTGATCCAGATGCTGAAATGGCGGCAGTTATTTTAGCTGAGAAAGTGGCTAGTGGCGAGCTGAAGCTCAAGAAGTGGGATACAGGAGTAGAGCAATGGATAGCTAGACTGCTGTGTCTACGTGAGTGGATGCCTGAGCTGGAGTTGCCTGGATTCAATGAAGAAGATAGAGCTCTAGCTCTGGAAGTTGTATGCCAAGGGGCACTCGGTTACAAGCAGATCAAAGACAAAGACGTAATGCCTGCCCTGCGTGGATGGTTGTCAGATGGTCAATTAGCATGTTTGGATGCCTACGCACCAACTAGAATAGTGCTAGAGAATGGGCAAGGAACCAAGGTGAAATATGAGGTGGGTAAGCCGCCGAGTATAGCCCAACGCGTGCAAAAACTATATGGAGTAGCGATTTCTCCTACTCTGGCAAATGGTAATGTGACAATACAGGTGCATATCTGTGCACCGAACCAGCGACCATGGCAGATGACGCAGGATTTGAGTAGTTTTTGGAAAAACGGTTTTCTACAAATGAAGAAAGATTTAGCTGGTAGATACCCTAAGCATGACTGGAGTGGGGGAGGTCATATTTAGACGTGTTATTTTTCCTAAGTTTGACTTGAAAGTTTTTCACAGGAAGTTAAAAAGAACCCGCAATGAAAGTAATAATGATTTATGGCAGTGCCAATGACAAACCGTTCATGGAGCCAGCAAGAGAGTATTTGAACACTGAAGCAGTGACTTTTGAAGAGCACGTGCTATCAGCTCACCGTAATCTTAGCGAACTTATCGACTTCTTAGGTGAACTAGAGAAATCTGGAGAGAAAGCAGTTATTCTAGCGATCGCTGGACTCGCGGCAGCGCTACCAGGTGTTGTAGTAATGAAGACATCACTTCCTGTAATCGGAGTTCCAGTTCCTGGAGGCCCACTCAATGGAATCGATGCTCTACTATCTATCAGCCAACTTCCAGGAGGAGTGCCTGCTACAACAGTAGGACTTCACAAGAAAGCTCCAGCAAACGCTGCGATGGCTGCTCACAGAATCATCCAATTAGCACAATAATCTTTTAACAACTCAATATAAGCTCTAGAGTCACATCTAGGGCTTATATTGTTTATACACCACTCATCTATACTTAAAACTATGTCTCAAATACCTGATAAAAAGCACACATCTAAAGAACTAGCTGATCTAAGAGCGATGAGTTCAATGACTGCCCAAGGTGAGACAATGGCTCCTGTTTATGATAAGAAACTAGCCAGCAAGCCACTGATCATTATTGGATACCTACTGGCATTAGGGGCTCCAGCATGGATTATTTTACGGAAAATAACAGCGCCATTGAACTATTCAATGACCGATATCACAGTGATGGCCATATGTTTAGTCGTTTCTATCTTAGTTGCTCTTTTTATCATCTCCACACGTAGTCTCTCTAGACATCACGGCTGCTTCATAGTGATCTTCGCTTTATTATGTTCATTCAGCATAGTTTACGTCGTAAATACAGATCGTGACGTCTATCGCGAAACAATGGCTATCTTTGGAAAAGAAATCCCTGCGGATAAAGAACCTGAATTCAATTCTAACGTTTCACCTGAAATGCGAGAGCTTGAAAAACAGATCCAGCTAGAGAGAAATAAGCCTTAATTAGCTAAAAGTCCGTCTTTGTATTTCCTCAACAGCCCACTGAGCATGCTCAGTGATGAGCTGATCTGATTCTTCAGCGAGTAGTTTTTGTAGCTGATCAATGTGTTCTATCTTCCCTACATTACCAAGGGCCACGCAGACATTTCGCAGAAATTTATTCCTTTTGATGCGTTTAATCGGAGACTTAGCAAATAAGTCACGAAATGACTCATCTGTTAGACTTAGGAAATCTACCAATTGGTATTTAAAAATCGCTTCTCGAGCATGCAGTTTAGTTTCTTGGCTAATCTTAGCAAATCGATTCCAAGGGCAGACCTCTAAGCAAACGTCACATCCATAAATACGATCTCCAATCAATGTTCTAAATTCTAAAGGAATACTTCCCGCATGCTCGATAGTGAGATACGAAATGCAGCGTCGAGCATCCATCTCTCTCGGCCCAGTAATAGCATTAGTAGGGCAATTGTCTATGCACTGAGTGCATTTGCCACAATGATCTCGTAGTGGAGGATCAGGCTCTAGTTTTAAAGTAGTAATAATCTCACAAAGAAATGTCCAAGTGCCATATTCCTTGTGAATCTGAACAGTAGATTTCCCATTCCAGCCAAGCCCTGAAGCACTAGCAAAGTCTCTCTCTAAAACTGGCCCAGTATCGACATAATACCTCTGACTACCTCCCATCTCCTCCAGAGCTATATTCAAGTCCTTTAATTTATCGTCAATTAGATCATGATAATCCTCATTCCAAGCATAACGTGCAATTCGGTAGTCATCTCGCTGAGATTGTTCCCCTGGATAGTAATTTAGAGCCATGCAAATAAGAGAATTTGCACCAAAAAGGACTTCTGTAGGACTAACTCGACGATCAATATTGCGTTCGAGCCATTTCATATCTCCAGCACAACCATCATCCACCCACTCACGAAATCTCTCTGCATGATCCGCTGTGCGAGCCTCTGCAATGCGACAGTCACTGAATCCTAAGGATTTAGCGATGCGCTTAATGTTCTCTTTGATAGTCTGAATGCTCGGCTCTGTCATTACAGAAAATCTAACACTGAAAAAAACTTTAAAAAGATCTATTTTTACCTTGCAACAAATCAACATTACACTTAGAAAAACGCCGTCTTGAAAGAGACGCTAACCGCAAGTTCGCAAGAACCTGAAATTTTCTACGATGGGTAGATGGCCGAGTGGTTAAAGGCGGCAGACTGTAAATCTGCTCACGTAAGTGTACGCTGGTTCGAATCCAGCTCTGCCCACCATCTTTATATAAAGGAGTTACAAGAAATTGTAACTCCTTAATTTTTGCTCTAAATTGAGCGACTGGCCACAAACTGGCCATTTATTTCGGGCGAATTCAGGCTTTGAATGACTCTGTGTGACGTTTGGCATTATTTTTGAGGGGTGAGTTCACTGAAGTTAAGAAAACTTAAGTAAACGGCAAATTGGGCGTATAATTGGAAAAAGGAAAAGCCACGGCGATTAACCGTGGCTCGATGCGAGATGGATTATGATGAATGACTACTCCCCTATGCTCCGTTCTCGATGATGTGTTCGATGTCGCGTTCTCTGAAGCGGACGGACATTCCGAGGAATACTTTTTCGAGCATTCCTCGTGAGACCATTCGGTCAAGGGTTCTGAGTGACACACAGAGTCTCTCTGCTGCCATTTTACGGGTAATCAATCGTTCTCTCTTTGGTGGTATGTTTGGCTCAATTTGCATAGTTTTGTCTCCTTTCATAGAGCCATACGCCGACATCTACTCCCCTATCCGAGCGAAATGAAATTTTCTGAAAAATTTGCAATCATTCGAGAATCCATAGACTGATAGATGTTTATCTGTCTAGCCGTCTCGACGTATGATCCAAGTATCTAAGAAGCTGAAGAAGTCTTCTTCTGCTTCGTCTAAGTGAACGCCACCTGAGCTTCACCAGACAAAAGCGAATGTTGTTAAGCCTGATGCCAGTCAAAAGGTGTCGCTCACGATTAAGCTCACCCCTGAGCAACGTAAGGAGTATAGAACGTATGCTGCGGAGCGTGATCTTCAGCTCAATCAACTCTTCGAGGAGATGTTTGAGGCGTATCGACGTTCGCACGGCTAGACGTCTAGCCTTCTAGCTGTCGAGCTGGCAAGGTGATTGTCTGGCTCACTGTATAGCTGGCGAGATGTCTGGAAGTCGAGGAGGCTCGACGTTTGGAATGGTTTCCGTTTCGCTGTCTTGCCGTCTAGCTCTCTAGCTGGTTCGACGGCTGTATTTATAAAATGAACTTATGTGACTTATTATAGGAGTAGTCTCTCAGAAGGGAGGGGTGAGTAAATCAACACTGGCGAGGCTTTTGGCTCGTGAATTTGCGGTGATTGGCTGGAATGTTAAAATTGCTGATATGGATATCAGCCAGGGAACTTCGTTTAATTGGGCGTCGAGACGTCTGCAAAATAGGATCCATCCAGAGATTCCCGTGCAACAATATGGAAGCGTCTCGAAGGCTCTACAGGAGTCTGAGAGTCTCGACTTGCTCGTTTTCGATGGAGCACCTCACAGCACCTCTGGAACACGAGAAATCGCTAAGGCTAGCGATATGGTGGTGATTCCTACTGGACTCACGTTGGATGATCTAGAGCCAGCGGTGCTTTTGGCTCATGAACTGGTGAAGAGCTGAGTCGAGAGAAAGAAAATCGTGCTCACACTTACACGAACAGGGGAGAGTGCGAGTGAACTTCAGGAGGCGAGAGACTATCTCGATCAAACTCCGTATTTTGTTCTGGGTGCTGATCTGCCAGAAAAGACAGCCTATAGAAAGGCTTCTGATAAGGGTCTAGCTCTGAGTGAGACTTCGTTTCCTACGCTTCGGGACAGAGCTGCGAAAGTGGCTCAGGGCTTGGTAGATCGAATAGAAAATATCTAACCATACAATTTCGTTTATAGTTCGTATACTACCAGTTTCTCTTGACGAAAAGAGGCTATTTCAAACATCTGAATAGAAGAGGCCGCTTACTATTTACCAAGTTTTTCTAATTCTTCTTGAATTGCCTGTCTTAGCTTGACCGGTCTGGCTAATTTTTTAATTGGCTCATTATTTCCACCTATACCTGATATACTTAGGGTTCCAAAACCTAACATTCGACCAATGATTCCCTCAGTTATATTCGCACTCTCAATTTTGTTGATATTTAGTTCAAAAACCTTCCTAGCGATGACTCCTCTTTTGTATACGAGTCTTTTAGTAGTAAATGCATACTCTGTGAGATAATTTCTTAGAATTCAAAATAACCCCAATCCAATAATAATTATGGCAGGAAATTGAGCTTCACCAATAGAGCTAGCTACTTCTTCTGTATGCTCTAATGCTGACATACTCAAAGCCAGCATCAGTCCAAATATCACAAGTGTAATAGGTAGTATATAGAAATACCAGTGGACTTTACCTGTTATCAGGATTTTTTCCCCCGAAACAAGAGTAGATTCTGTATACCTCATAGTTTGAAAGTTAGATAATAGAAAATGGGTAATCGATAGGCCGAAGTTTATTACTTTTTAGGCAAAGATCAATTTTTTGCACATAAATACTTTCAGCCCTTATAGCTTAGTAATTATTGTGCGTTGTGAAAAATAGGTTGAAAGGATGATTTAGTTCAAGTGATGAAGAGAATTGCTAATAATTTACTCGCTTCACTGGACTGTTTCCTACGTCGACTCGGGAGTGGTTGTAGAGGGCGGTGGTTGAGATGTCGGAGTGTCAGACTGTTTGGGCTACTAGCTCGATAGGAGCCCCGTTTTTGAGGGCTTTGGTGATAAAGGTAGCACGGAGTGCGTGGGGAGTGACGTTGATTCACTCCTTTTTTCAGTGGTCACGGATGATGTTATAGATTTGTTTGGTTGATAGGGGATTGGGTGTGTAGGCTTTTCCTTTCATCGAGAGAAATAGGGGAGCGTCGGGTATGTCTCGGTTTCCAGCTTCCTGAAGATAGGCAAAGAGAGCTGACTGCACGACAGGGTGGAGCATTACACTGAATTTCTTCTCACGTTTTTCTCTAAAGCGAATATGAGCCACGCCTTGGTCGTAGTGAAGGTCTTTGACCTGGAGCTTGTGGACTGCTCCACGACGACATCCTTCGTGAAGAAATAACGCGATGATTGCCCGATCTCGGAGTCACTTCGGCGTCGAGACGTCTGGGCTGCTGAGAAGAGCTTTAGATTCCTCGTCACCGAGCGAGGGTGTATTCCCTTGGTTCGCACCTTCGGTGTTGCGTTTAACGCCGCTCACGGGATTGATATGCACTGCATTGGCGTTGCAGAGGTATTGGTAGAGTGATGATAGGGCTGAAAGCTTGCGTCGCATCGTGGCAGGGGAGTTGCCACGTAGTTCGAGTTCATCGGAGTATGCGATGACATGGCTACGCTTCACGACCCGAAGCTCTTCGAGGTTATTGAGTCCAACGAACTCAATAAAGTCCTGAATATCCCGTTGATAGGCTCGTTTTGTGTGAGGGTTCTTGAGGTTGGCGAACCACTCGTGTTCATCTGGAATGTCTGAAAGTCACTCAAACTGATTTCGAGTGAGCGTGCGTTTCTGAAGTTCGGGGAGAAAATTTGATTCCATGATCAGATGTTAGGTGTCGATGAAACCATTTTACTGAGTGTGCTTTTTTCTCCAAAAGTATTTCCGATAAAATAGATTATCGGAAATGATTTACGACTATTCAAATTTTTCACTTATATATAGATCGCATGCTTCGATGAGAAAATCAGGGACGGGATCGTATTTCTGTGGTGATAGCTGGTAAACTAGATCGTTTTCGATGTGGAAAGTCTCACTAATATGCTTTCTCACAACTTGGTCTTCATGTTCAGCCTCAAGTAGCCTAAATATTTGAACTTTTTCGTATCCATTATCGGCTTGTCTATAAGCGGAGACAATCTGACTTTCATCGCCAAGTGTAGTCAATAGTTCACTGTATGAAAATCCACCCACAAGTTCACTGATAGAAGTTTCAGTTGAATCTTTCTGATCAGCAGTGAAATCAACTTTTGAATCTCCAGTTTTGATGTAAGGCTGTGTAGTCTTCTTAAAAAGGCTAGATAGCATCTGATACTCCATGCCTTTGTCGTCAAGAATATCAAAATATCTTCTTAAATACACCAGTCTGACGACTTTGTTCGGGTGGGTATCTCTAACTTCATCGCAGATTTGCTTGAAGCTCATAATGTCATTAGAGCAAATACTTTCTTCACTCAGGATTCCATTTCGATTACTGAGATAATGTGCAACTGTGAATTCAGCGAACTTATCAGGCATTATCTTGAGAGTATCGATAACAGGCTCTACATCGTGTGTTAGTAGTAGGACTGTTTTTGCCCTTAAAGAATTTGCTTCCCTGAATAGCTTATGAAGAATTGAGAATTTTTTGTTCTTATCAAATGAAGAAATCGGATCATCAAGAATCACTAAGTCTGGGTTTTGAGCCAAACACTCATACATAAATAAGATTACGGCAAAAGCATTTCTTTCTCCGTAACTAAGATGTTGATCTCCACTCTGAACGGCTTTTGTTCCGTCGGCATGCTTTAGTCTCAGTTTGATATCATTCTTTTCTCCAAGTAGTTCAACCTCATACTTGTAACCTGCATAAGAAAGGAAATTATTGATCTCTTTCTGGTTGCTTTCGATGGATTCCCTAATAATTCGATCTTGTTGAGCAATTTGTCCCTTGAGAGCGCCAATTTTATCAACGACTTCAGTAATAGATTCGTCTATAGACTTTACCACTTGCTGAGTTTTCTCAGAATCGAGGTATTGATATCGACTCATGTCAATCTTCAGGGCGTTCATCTCCTCTTCAGCCTTGTCTTTATCTTTAAAGTCAAAGTTTGATAAGTATTGAATCTTTTTTAACTGATGAGACAGAGCTTCAGCTTCGAGCTTTAACCTAACAAGGAAACTCTTGTCGCTATCATCTAAACCTTCAATTTTTTTGACGATTTCATTCAGAGTTGTCATGGTTGATGTAGAAAAATAATCTCCAAGATTTTCGATGACTCCGATAATAGCTCCAAGATTTTCGACTGTTTTACTATTGTAGACCTCGCTAACCTTCTTAATTTGTTCCTTATTTTCTTCTGTTGGAGCAATGCAATAAGGGCACCCTGAATCGAGTTCTAAGAATGCGTTACCCTGAGCTTGCCACTTCAACCATTTTACATTCGAGTCTGATGTAAGGTAATTTACGTAGGATGATAGGTCTTCAGGTATGTTTTCTAAGATGTTTCCCTCTTCTCCAAAAGCCTTTGCGACTTTACTATTTCCTGCGAGTGAGCCAGAAGCTGTAGTTCTCATATCAGTTGCTAACTGGTCAAAATCCTTAATAGCTTGACTAAGCCAATCATGTTCTTGAAATACTTTTTTTGTGTCGGCAATCAGGGAGTTAATTGCTTCCATTTTCTCCGTGTATTCCGGCGTCTTGATGAAAATATCAAAGCTATTCTCAATGAGCTCATCAGGTTTAAAAACGAATTGAGAGACATATTTCTCATCGAAAACTTTGACTGATCTGATTTCGTCTAGACCTGAGACTAACGGTGAGAACTCGGAGTCTTCAGTATTTTCATGCTTAAAGGGTTTGAGGTTCGATAAGTCTTCATTGTTAATTGTATGAGTGATAGACTTGGCAACGGTGCTTTTTCCTGTGCCATTTATACCTAGCTTAATGTTGAGCTTATTTCTCTCTAGTGAAATTTCACCATGGTCGATGTTGTTACAATTCTTAATTTCGATGTTCATTAGGAAGATAGTTTATTTTTTATCCTGAAATTACTCACTGCTTTCAATATTGTTCTGTGTTTTGGTCTAGTCAGATTTTACCTGTATTGTGGGGTTCTTGCTTTCCAGCTTCTTCTCCGCCACCTTCAGCTTCTGGTTCAGGTCGACTTTGGTTTTGAAGGACTTGGATTTTTTGATCGCTGCTTTAGTTGCTGCGATTTCCTTTCGTAATTGGTTGACCTCTTTTTGCTTGGCCACAAGCTCATCAAGGCTGATTTCTTGAACTTCAGGGAAGTCTGAGAGCTGGTGGCTGAGGTTCAGGTAGATTGAGTCTATGGAAGTCTTCAGCTCTAAAATGAGATCCTGTTCACTAGACCATCCTGAAACGAATGAGAAGTCGATGACGGACTTGTCTTCATCTTGGGCATGGTGTCTCTTAATAGAGGTGTGGAAGAAATATTCATCCTCATAGATTACTTTGAAGAGGATGTTGTAGGGAATGCATTTATCAATGAGATCCAGAAGCTCTTTGATAGCGGGGGATTTCTGTTTGAGTTCAACGGTGAAAATTTGAACTTCCGAGATATTGGAAGAAGGGAGGTTCGTTGTGGCCGTAGAGAGCTTGAAGCTCCATGTAATTCTCTGAACAAGCTCAGTGAAAAGACGTTTTTGCTTGGGAGTGGCAAACGAATCAAATGAGTTCTTTGGGACGACTCGTTTGACTTCGGTGGTTTTTGGTAAGGTGAATGAGTGCATTATTTAACGATCAGGAATGAGAGTAATTTGAAGTCCTCGATACCCTTGATCTTGTCTTGCAAGGCGGTGGTTCCTCCTGCGGTGAACAGACTCTGAATATCTTTCTCCTCTTCTTTCTTTAGGATGCTAGAGATGCTGTCCTTGAGAAGCTGAGAATATTGGGACATATTTGCGTAGTCATCCGTCTCCTTGGATAGCTCCTTGCATACTTCGGTTATTGGCTTGTCTTGTCCCTTAGATGCCATACGCATGGCATCTAAAATACGTTTCGGTTCGACATGATTAGAAACGATAGATCCATCATTTCGGAGGTAGACAATGTAGTATGGATGAAGCCTGTTGAGCTTGTCGATATTGACAGAGGTATTGACGTTCTTGAGAACGAAAATAACTCCTTCTTCGAGGTGTTCATTCGATTTCACCACTGCATGCAATCCTTCAGGAATTCTTTGAAGTTCACCATATTTTTTGATGAGGTTCGAGAGGTCAATCCTGAAGTCGTTTAGTCCGAGATCGGTAATGCTTACACCTTCGCGTAGGTCTTCGAGGTCTACAACTTCGTCTTGAAGGCGTTGTAGCTGCGACTTACGGTATTCTAGGTCTTTTTCATCAGTGTTGAGAAGGTTGTCATCACCTGTGCTCGCCATGTTACTAATGAGCATACGGTTCTCTACACGTTGCTTCAGGTTGATGTAGTTATCGAGGCTGACATCAGGCCAGTAGTTCACCATCGTGATGTTGGTGTTAATGGAGCCAATACGGTCAATACGTCCAAACCTCTGAATGATACGAACAGGGTTCCAGTGGATATCATAGTTGATCAGATAGTCGCAATCCTGAAGGTTTTGACCTTCCGAGATACAGTCTGTGGCAATGAGGAGATCTATTTCTTCATTGAGGTTCGGGTAGACCTGATCCTTCCCCTTCGATAGAGGAGAGAAGCACGTGAGAATCGTGTTCAAATCCGCAGGGATTTTCTTGTTATTCGTGACCTTGCGAGAGCCCGTGATAATCGCAGTGTTGATTCCGTAGGTAACCTTGAGGTGCTCAGCGAGATTCTCATAAAGATAGTTAGCTGTATCAGCAAAAGCGGTGAAAATGATAGCTTTCTTATTATTAGGGTTCAGAGGTTTCTCGATTTTGTTTCCAAGAAGTGAAATCAGGTCTTGCAACTTCATGTCACGCTCCCCTCTGATATCCACTACGCTATTCCAGAGAGCATTGAGAATTTCTAAGTCTTCAGAGAGATCTTCCTTCCAGCGACGAGTGTCCATGTCAGCTACGTGGACTTTGACCTTTTTACCGATGACGTGCTCTTCGTCACCCCAGTTTGACTCCCAGTCAAAGTTTTCACCGTCAACACGAGCTTGAATACCTTCGAGGTCTTTATCTGATCCAGAGTCGATGGCTTCTACGCACGCCTCAATCTGTGTGATGATATTTTCTAACGTAAGACGGAATGAATCTACAGAACTCTCAATACGCTTGAGTAGATTGATACGCATCAACAGCCTCAAGCTGTTTTCTCGGTCTTTCTGACGGAGCTTGGAAGAACCAACATCTTTATCATAGAGGTCTGCGTAATATTTTTCTTTGCTCGGGAGAATGTAGGCTAGCGGACTATATACCGAGAGGTTCAGCAAGGTGAGCTGTTCGGCAATATGCTCATAGGTCACGTCTTCATTATCCGTGAGAGGGCTTTGGATAGAAAGTGGCTGGTTACGTTCAGGAAACTCGCCAATATCCGCCGTGTCGTAATAGGTCGTGATGTGTTTTCGTGATCGAGCAATCGTGAGGGAATCAAGGATTTCAAAGAAATCAAAGTGGAGCACGTCGAGAAGAGCATCAGTGGTGCGGTCTTCAGGGTCGAGACTACTCCAGGCATTGAATGCCTTTTGTGCACGACGGAATATTTGTTCGATACTTCCTGATGTTTCTAGCTTTTCGTCGATGCCTTCAGGATTTCCTTCATAGGCAAGAGCTAGTTGATTCTTCAGGTCGTTGAAGCGGTTATTCACGGGAGTAGCAGAAAGCATCATCACTTTTGTTTCGATACCTTCTTTTACCACCTTTCTAAGGAGCTTCTGGTAGCGATTTTCTTTTCCTACGACCGTGTTATTGTTTCTGAAGTTATGAGACTCATCGATGACAATGAGCCCGTAGTTTCCCCAGTTGACGGTTTCGAGGTTACGTCCATTACTCATCCCACGCTCACGAGAGAGGTCAGTGTGGAATAAAACATCATACCTTAGTCTGTCTTCAGAAAGGATATTGTTAGTGTCGTTGTTGCGGTAGGTGTTCCAGTTCGCTTCGAGCTTCTTAGGGCAGAGCACGAGCACGTCCTTGTTCCGCATCTCGTAGTATTTGATGACACCGAGAGCTGAGAAGGTCTTACCGAGCCCCACACTATCAGCAAGGATACAGCCGTTGTATTTTTCGAGTTTATTGATTGCCCCGATGACGGCATCTTTCTGAAAATTATACATCTTATCCCAGATGACAGTTTCCTTGAATCCCAGTTGTTCGTTAGGGAGGTTGTCTTCAGAGAGTTCTTCGAGGAAATCACTGAAAATATTGTAGAGTGTGATAAAGTAAATGAACTCAGGGCTGTTGTCTTTGAATGCATTTTCAAAGTAGTCCTGCACCTGCTTCGTCACATCTTGCAAGTGTTCTTCATTTCCCCAGACTTGATTGAACCAATCCAAGTAGGCAGAGCTATCAGGAAAGGCACTTTTTTGAATAAGAGTAGGAAAGCCTTTCTTGGGAGTGTAACCAAGCTCATCGGTGGTGAAATTACTCACGTTCGTGTAGCCACAGCTATCTTCCTTCTCTTTATTCTCCACATGGATCATTCCATGCACAGGCTGACTACTGAGGTTGTTTGCCTTGAATGTTACCTTATCTTTTACCCATTTAGAGCACTCGCGAGCGATAGCACGTTGAGTGAGCTGGTTCGATAGACGTAATTCAAATTCACCACCGCAAAGATCAGACTCCTTGAAAATATGAGGAATGTAGAACTTTCGAGACTCTTTCTTGAACTTCTCCTCCACAAAAGAGGGAGAGCTAAAAATGAAACGGAGGTCGTCAATTTTTCCAAGCTCCTTACGAAGAGCTTCAAAGGCATATATAGAGAAGGACGATGCAGCAATACTGAGCTTACTTCCCTTGGCTATAGAGTTTTTGAGGTCATCCCCCAATCTCTGATTTACGTTATCAATAACATTCATAGAGGCGTTTTAATAATTCCAAATTTTGATTATGTCCTCAATCATAAGCTCCGTTCTTGTTTCAATCGTAGATTCCTCCCAGTTTTCAAAATCCATGAAGTAGGTATTGAGCATAAGCGTTGATTGTTTAGCTAATTCTTTCTTTTTAACTTCAAAAGAAGAATTGCTGACGGCTGGGTTTAAAGATGAGGTGAGCAATGTTAAGTTACCGAGGCTATGTAGCTTATTGTTTCGATTAGCTATTTTATGATAGTAGCCATTTGGATCTGCTTCAGTCATAACTGCGTGAACGGCAATATCGAATTCGTTTTCAGGGACTAAACTCTCTTCTAATGGCCAATACTTAAACCATTTTTGAGGCAGGACATGCTCAATAGTTAATCCTTCATTTACAAATTCAATCTTCTCTTGCTTTTTGCCTCTGTTGAATTTTTCAATCTCTAAGAGAATATTTGATATGCTTCTCGTTTTGTTCTTTTCCTCTCTGTAAAGAGGTCTATCTTTGAGGCGTTCTCTAACCAGATTATCCGTTGGCCAAAGGTTTGTGTCTCCTGTCTTGGATTTTAAGTAGTCGCCAAACTCCTCAGCAGTCTTGCAAGTATCTATGTGCTTAATGAAGTCGAGGAAAACCTTATTGTAGTTTTTAGTCGTGTAACCACATAAAAATCGTCTGGTTATGTAGGAATCAAGAGCTACGAAAATACCATTCTTTTCCTGTAATGGGATCTCTTTGTCACCTTGAATAGCCAAGATTAGAGGATAAATAGTGGAAATATCCATATCACCCAACCTAGAGCAAAACCTGCCGTATACAGTTTCTGTATTTGGCTGTAGAATTGATTTGTATATAGAGCTAAAACGACTTAATTCTTTTAGTTCATCCTCTACTGAGGCAAAAGAATCACTGTTCACGACGAAGTTTTTATACTGATAGAAAACTTGATCATATCGGATCTCCTTTCTCATTTTTAAAGTCAGGTAGTCGATGACGAAAAATTGGAGATGAGTTTCGTAATAACGACCTCGACTTGTTTTGTCATGCCATTTGAAGTCTGCATTAGCATTATCAAATTCATCCCAGTATTTCTCATAGACACGATCAAGGTCAACTTGGCTTCGGTCTGCTCTCATGAAAATATAGTTTCGGATTAAGTCCGTCTCCGTTAGAGAAGCACCCCTTCCGTTCATGGTCTCAAAAATCATTTGTGGGTCATCATTTTGATCGAGATTGATTTCTACGAACTGGAAGTCTCGCTTAAGAGTTAGAAGGAGTTTTGGAATAATTTCTTCCAGAGGCTCTGCTGAATCGTTAATCAATTTCTCTAGGTTCTCAAAGAAGAAGAGGTAGGCGGCTAACATACGATACCTTCTTTTGGCTACCTCTCTATAGGTTTTCCAGCCTATGCCATACTCTTCTAAAATTGGACTAATCAGAAGTTCATCAACTTCGTCATAACTGTGGTCTAAAATTAATTTGAATTCCTCATTGTTAAATTTTGTTGGCTCAAGCTTGTGCTTCTGGTGATCATAATCAGTTTGACCATAGACTTTGTCATTGAACAAAAGCTTGTTTAACTCGCCTAATAAGTTTTCATCTCCAACGTGCTTGCGGCATATTTCTCTGAAAGCGGTTACAAATAACTGGAAAGTAGTAAGTCTTTGTTGCCCATCAATAACACTATAGGTGGCAACAGAGCTTGTCGTAGTCGCTTCTTGGAATAGAACTATTGATCCAGTATAGTGTGGATGATTCTTATTGTTATTGTTCCGCTCATTTAATTTATTCAAAAAATCGTCCCAGAGAGGTTGCCATTGCTCTTGTTCATTCCAGACGTAATGTCTTTGAAATACAGGTATTTGAAACCTGATTTGCTTATTAAATAGATCTTCTAAACGTGGTTTTCCTAAATTCATAGTGTCAAAAAGTATTGATTAAGTGGTGAGCATTTCTCGCAGTTCATCGTAGGTGGCAACCTTCTTGAAGTGGACTTCTTTACCACTCACCTCAGCAAAGTGCTGCTGAGCACAGTGAATCTTGAGGTATTCAATCCCTCGCAGGTCTAAGTCTGAAATGGAGCCTTTGGTTTCTGCTACGAAATACACTTCCTTGTGAGTTTCTTTATCGAAGACAATTGCCCAGTCAGGGCTGTAGTTTGCCACAGGAGTCGGCACATAGAAGCTTTTCGGGAGCTTGGCATAGACGACTACCTCTGTGCTATTTTCGAGAGCCTGAGCGAAGTCTTGTTCGATTTTAGAATCTGATGTTAGGAAATCGTAAACGTGTTTCTGAAGTATTTCTGAGTTACGCATCGCCTCCTTGGTATTCGAGAATACCGTCTTAGAGTCGTGTCTGGACTCCGTCTTGTGGTAGACGATGTTGTTAATGATCAGACTTGCTTTCACCTCGTTGATGAGCTTGCTCACCTTGGCTATGAACTCTTCGGGGTTCTTGCGTAGTAACACGAACTTCTGAGGGTGAATACTTTTTAGAATATCCACAATCGTGCGACGGGTGAGGTGAGTTCTATTTTCAATCTCTCCAACAATATCGTAGGCTGTATTGTGATAGGGATCGTTTTGAATTTTATTATATTCTCGTGCCTCTTCTTTAAGGAGGATGCCTTCTTTCATTTCATCAGAGGTTCCGCCTTGTAGCTCTCCAGTCTTGAGCTCATAGACTCGGTCTCCGATATAGAGCTGAGCATCAATCTTCTCACGACTATCAGAAATGAGTCGAGCTGAGTCGAATTGCACCTCGTAGACCGTCTTCAGGTTGATCTTATTCCAGAGTGCTTGGAATTCTTTTTTCTGGAAGTTTTTGTTCGTATTGAGGGTGATTTTTTCACGCTCATTCTCCGCCTTAAACGCCTCCCCTGTATAGATTTGGGTGAGAAGTTTACAAACGGAAGGGCGATAGCTTTCTAGTGCTTCAGGAAGCTCTACTTTCTGAGCCTCGATAATCTCACGTCCTTTCGGTGTGATCTTGTCGTCTTCATCAATCACATCGTGCTTGTAGAGGACTTTGTTGAGCTTCTTAGCTTCTTCTGTCGTGATACGGTGGTCTTCACCCTTCTCATTAGTGATGAGCTTACCAGTGAAGAATTCAATTTCTGCTTTCTGTGGACGATCTTTGAGAGTCTCTGCGATTTCCTTCTGAAGCCCTTTGGCGAAGTCTTCATACTTTTCAGAGGCAATAACTGTGAGCTTGTTGACCTCATGGACGGCATCACCAAGGAGTTCAAAGTCCTGACGCACTCCACGCTTGTCTACACAGAGACGCATCCCACGACCGACTTCTTGACGGCGACGTGTGGCACTCCCCGTGTCAGCTTGTTTGAGAGCACAGATCTGGAAGACGTTCGGGTTGTCCCAACCTTCTTTGAGTGCTGAGTGAGAGAAGATAAAGCGACGTGGTTCTTCATGACTGAGGAGACGCTCTTTGTCCTTCATAATGAGGTCATAGGCTCCGACATCATCAGAGTCTTCTTTTCCACGTTTTACTGCGGGGTTGTCTAGTTGCTTAGTCTTCTTGTCGATAGAGAAGTAACCTTCATGCACGTCTGTAGCGATGTTGCCTTTGAGGTAGCTGAGGTAGTCCGTAGGCATGTAGCCTTTATGCACTTTGCTTGGGTCTGTGTCGTGAAGGTATTGGTTGTATTCTGGGCTGAAGAGATCGATGAACTCGTTTACTGCGAGAGCATATTCTTCTTCAAAGATTTGAGCGTAGTCGCCGAGTTCTTGTTCTCCATGTTCATCGTATTTTCGGTATTTCTCCACCGAGTCGATGAAGAATAGCGAGAGCACTTTGATTCCACGTTCATAGAGGATTTTTTCCTTCTGTAGGTGAGAGAGAATACACTCGCGGATTTGAATGCGACGGAAGCTCAATTCATCGAGATCATTGAGTATGTCACCTGGGTAGATGTCCTCACCTCCAACAACGACTTTGTTTTGGTAGCCGTTGATTTCAGTGATCGTCATATTCTTGTATGCTGGCATTTCACCAGATAGCTCATAGAGATTGTCTCCTTCACTGAGCTTACGCTTCACACGTTTTACACCTGTTTTGCTGCGTTCCTCGTATTCTACGACTGCATAAGGCGGTTTACTCGTGCTGAGGCTGATTTGCTCTAGGTAGAGGTATCCTGAGGTTCCTGTAGAGCCTTTGAGATTGATTCCCTTTACTTGAATTTTCTTCACCAGCTTGCGGTTATAGGCATCTAGGGCATCGAGTCGGTAGACCTTATTGTATTCTACCTTATGCGTAGCGGAGTAGCGAAGTGTGAAGAGAGGGTTGAATAGCTGAAGTCCAGCGAGAGTTTTTGGGCCATCGACGGATTGAGGTTCATCGATCACGAGAATGGGGTTGGTCTGAGCGATGATGTCGATAGGTTTTCGCGTTCCGAATTGATCTAACTCACGGTGGATACGACGTGCATCTTTTCCCTTAGCATCTGGATTGGCATTAAATGCTTGGGTGTTGATAATCATCACGCTGATACGGCTATCAGAGGCAAATGTCTCAATATCCTGAGGGCGTTTTGAGTCGTAGATAAATGGACTGACCTTGTGACCGTAGACCTCTTGGAAGTGGTCTTGGGTAACCTCAAAGGATTTGAAAACCCCCTCACGGATCGCAATGCTCGGCACCACCACGATGAACTTACTCCACCCGTATTTCTTGTGGAGTTCATACATGGTGCGGATATAGGTATAGGTTTTACCTGTTCCTGTTTCCATTTCCACCGTCAGATTGAATCCAGAGGTGATCTTTTTAGGGCGTTCAATCTTGGTGCTTTCGTTCACATCAAACTGCCGTTGAACGGATTTAATGTTTGTGAGCACTTGGTTTTCGGTGATCTTGATTTCCGCGTTACGGTAACCAATTTGTTCTTCCACCTCAGAAAATGCCAATGCTGTCTGAGCACTGGCTGCTTCCTTGGTCTTGCGGAGAATTTCTTTAGAGCGTTCCAGCTTGAAACTATTGTTTTTGAGCGTTTGCCCCTCAAAGCAATCTACCACGGCTTGCACCGCCTGAAGCTGGAAATCTTGTTCCTTAAATTGTAGCTTCATAGTGATTAGATTACTTTCATTTCAGTCTCAGGGCTCA
>CAKZNV010000138.1 GCA_937132085.1 uncultured Rubritalea sp.
CTATCCAACAAGGAACCTTTGATCGATCGAGCCAGAAACTACCAATTGACTGTAGCCTGTGATTATTTACCATGGCTCACCGAAGGCAATAAAGATCTCATGTTGCTGCAGAGATACGTCAGAGCTATAGGGCTTTGCCTTGATTCCAAATTCATACATGGCAACATGTTTTTTGGCTTGGTCTTCGTGCCAGTCTGGCTTTGCCTTGATTCCAAATTCATACATGGCAACATGAGGAGGAGTTCGAGGCTGTGCGTGTGCCGGCTTTGCCTTGATTCCAAATTCATACATGGCAACATTAAAACTAACAGCCTGCTGAGTGAAATCAGCTTTGCCTTGATTCCAAATTCATACATGGCAACATAGCAGGATGTGGAGTTGAGGGTGGTGACTCTGCTTTGCCTTGATTCCAAATTCATACATGGCAACATTGAAGAAGCAGCTGGGTATGCAGTTCGTGGCTTTGCCTTGATTCCAAATTCATACATGGCAACATATGAATGTCTTCTCAATGATAGCAACCGCCGCTTTGCCTTGATTCCAAATTCATACATGGCAACATGGGCGGACGAGGAGGAGGTAACCCTCGACAGCTTTGCCTTGATTCCAAATTCATACATGGCAACATCTCGCTAAAAATGGAAGTAAGGCTCCAGCTGCTTTGCCTTGATTCCAAATTCATACATGGCAACATACCTGAGTGATCTTAGCTTTGGCTTTCCCTGCTTTGCCTTGATTCCAAATTCATACATGGCAACATTAAACAGCGCTTGCTAGGTAAGGACTGTAGGCTTTGCCTTGATTCCAAATTCATACATGGCAACATGTGTCTGAGTGCGATGATTACCGTTAGTTAGCTTTGCCTTGATTCCAAATTCATACATGGCAACATAGGATGTGCTGGATGGCGGTGCGGGTGTGTGCTTTGCCTTGATTCCAAATTCATACATGGCAACATAACGGGATAAGTGCTCCTATGTCGCTAGCAGCTTTGCCTTGATTCCAAATTCATACATGGCAACATCCCATTGCTTCCTTTCTGAAGCAGCGCGAAGCTTTGCCTTGATTCCAAATTCATACATGGCAACATTTTAGGCAGAAGACCAATAACAATTAGGCAGCTTTGCCTTGATTCCAAATTCATACATGGCAACATTCAATCAGACGAATTGACGCTGTTAATGTTGCTTTGCCTTGATTCCAAATTCATACATGGCAACATCCGCTGAGATATGTATTGTTACCAAGGCTAGCTTTGCCTTGATTCCAAATTCATACATGGCAACATGAGTTTGAGGTTGTTGCCAGCGATGATGATGCTTTGCCTTGATTCCAAATTCATACATGGCAACATCTATTACAAACTCACACCTAAGAAAGCGTCGCTTTGCCTTGATTCCAAATTCATACATGGCAACATTCCGGTCTGTGGGCAGGTGAAGCAGACTTCGCTTTGCCTTGATTCCAAATTCATACATGGCAACATGTGTTTAGATGAGAAATATAACCGCTATGGGCTTTGCCTTGATTCCAAATTCATACATGGCAACATTCCTCGACCTAGCGGGGCGCTAACCATGTCGCTTTGCCTTGATTCCAAATTCATACATGGCAACATGAGAATTTCCACCATCCATCACTTGCCCAGGCTTTGCCTTGATTCCAAATTCATACATGGCAACATCGCGTCTGGGATCTAAGGATGTCATGATAGGCTTTGCCTTGATTCCAAATTCATACATGGCAACATACTAAAAGCATGGGGAGATGCCCTGAGATGGCTTTGCCTTGATTCCAAATTCATACATGGCAACATCGGTGGGGGGAGATCCGGAGTATCCTGCGGCTTTGCCTTGATTCCAAATTCATACATGGCAACATAACGGGATAAGTGCTCCTATGTCGCTAGCAGCTTTGCCTTGATTCCAAATTCATACATGGCAACATCCACAGCATTCAGATCCCCACCATCACGACGCTTTGCCTTGATTCCAAATTCATACATGGCAACATTGAACTGGCTACTAAGGCAGAGCTGGAGAAGCTTTGCCTTGATTCCAAATTCATACATGGCAACATGCGGTAAGTAGTCACGCTGGACGCACTTAGGCTTTGCCTTGATTCCAAATTCATACATGGCAACATTCGAGGAAGCTACCAAACGCTACTTGTCAGGCTTTGCCTTGATTCCAAATTCATACATGGCAACATTCCTTCAGCGATCAAGCGATTTGTCTCTCAGCTTTGCCTTGATTCCAAATTCATACATGGCAACATTTTGCTTAGTGCTTTGTTGTCGCTCCGCTAGCTTTGCCTTGATTCCAAATTCATACATGGCAACATAAGGTTTCCAATCTCCAGCCTCACCCGCTTGCTTTGCCTTGATTCCAAATTCATACATGGCAACATTTTTTTTTCTTCAAGGGCAGTAGGGCAGTGCTTTGCCTTGATTCCAAATTCATACATGGCAACATTAATTGGATAATCACAAGCGATGCACCGGGTGCTTTGCCTTGATTCCAAATTCATACATGGCAACATATGCTCAGATTGCGGCACTGACATTCCAGAGCTTTGCCTTGATTCCAAATTCATACATGGCAACATGTTCCAGTTGAGCATTTCTAGGTGAGCGTTGCTTTGCCTTGATTCCAAATTCATACATGGCAACATGGCTGGGTCTGTAGAGGCTGGGAATCTGCGGCTTTGCCTTGATTCCAAATTCATACATGGCAACATTAAACATCCTACCCTCCCTAGGATTATAAAGCTTTGCCTTGATTCCAAATTCATACATGGCAACATGGTGGGGTGATGACTGGTGCGGTGCTGAAGGCTTTGCCTTGATTCCAAATTCATACATGGCAACATAGTTGTCATGTATGAATCTAATTATAAGCAAGTTACCAGAAAAGAGTCTGCTCTGGAAGATCCTCTGGAGGCACTTCTTTCGCAGGGCTACCATGAATAATGTAGGAACGCTCCCATTGTGCTCTGGTTATGTATATTGCTCTAACCGAGCCTTCTTCTGGCATGTGAACCTTTACCCTTCTAAGGTGAGTCTTCTGTCTAGATGCGGTTACGCAAGGGCGGACATAAACACTAAACTGCATCATTTGGTAGCCATCTTCTAAGAGAAATTTACGAAATTTTGTGTAATTTTTCTTTTCCCTTTTTGTTTTAGTAGGGAGATCGAACGCTACCATTAACCACCCCATTTTAAATTTTTCTGTGTCCATGGTTTATATGTTGCCGAGGATTGAGCTATGAGGGCTTTACGGAATGACCTTATCACCCCTTCTATACAACTCCGTATGTCTAGCTGCAGATCAAAGTAGTCTATTTTGGTAGTGGGAAACCCTGTCACCCATTGGCGAAACTCCTTGGTCACTTCACCTTTACAATGTTCTGGATCTTTTAGAACCCATTGCGCCACTCTCCAATCTACACAAGGACGAAACGGCTCCATAAGATCGTAAGCTAACGGAGTAGAGCGCTCTCGGGTAGCGTGAAAAATACCAAATGTTGGATCGATCCCGAGGGCAAAGCATTTCTGTAGAACCGTAGATAGCAAAATAGCGTATCCGTAGTTCAGTAAATTGTTAATCCCGCCTTCTGCTCTACCTCGCCTAAAAGTATTAGGTCCAGTCATAGTGTCTCCGTAGATATGCCAAAACGCTCTAGCACATAGAGATTCTTTGTGCTCTTTTTTGCCATTTGCTGTGGCTTTCAGCAGCTGAAGCGTCGGATGCTCAGGAGCTAAATATTGAGCTAGCAGAAATTGATTTTGAGTCTTCGCATTTATAGTCTTTGCCCACAATGAAGATTTCACCTTTGTCGATAAATTCACCTGAGACTTAGTTAGTAAAGTATCAGTCGATCTATTAGCGGGAAGAAGAATTGAAGCGGGCGTGAAGGCGTCACAAACAACAAGCGCTACTCCTAGCTTAGCTGCCTCTAGTAGTAATTTAGAATGAATCGAAGCAGAAAAAGAGGTAATGACAATAGCAGCTACATCTTCTAGAGCTACTGAGCTTTGCCCTTCTTCAGTTTTACAGATTAGCTGTCCCTTATTACATGATATGGAACATTGCGGAGAATCTATATTAACTATGTGATACGACATTAAAAATAACTCAACACACTGAGTTATTAATAAGTTAGATTATTTTTTATATATCTGTCAACAACGAAGCTAAAACGCTAGCCGCCTTTTGACTCATTACCAGTATAGGAGCAGTTAACTATTTCTAGCCCCGCTTTGATCAGAGGCTTAATAGATAATTTCTTGGCTAGTGGACGACTTTCATCGTAGCTAGGATAATCTAGAGCTCCAACTTTTAACAACATGCTCCCCATCGCTGAAAACACTCTCCAGTCACCAGCGTTCACTCCAGATGCTATGCGTATGATCATACCATTTCTGATGATTTTCAGTAATTGATTACTGTTGCCCTCTCTGAGCTTCGCTAACCTTGCTGGCACATCATGGTGAGGTATGATGCATAGCTCTGGAGATATACACATCCCGAAGTTATCTTTGATGACCAACACTGCTTTATTTGCACTCAATTTTCCTTTTTCTAAACCTATAAGTTTACCAACTTTTTCGATAACGTTTTTGTGTTTATAAATTCTTTTACCGTCTTTAACCTCTGAACTCTTTTGCTTAAGCTTCACCTTCGTAGCAGGATCACTAGGATCGCCTAGAATCTCATCAACTCTCCACTGATTTAATTCTAAATGCGCACCTGATTGATCAGCAGGAACATGTTGAATCACTCTTTTTTCAGCTAGTTTCTGAGAAAGTTGATTTTTAATCTCAGAGCTAATGTCGTTAAGACGAACTCCGTATTGACTACTCTTATAACAGACGCCTGTTCGCATTAGTAATGCTACTTGCTCTGGAGATTTATTTCGCTTTAGCAGCGCTTGCCAAATAGCTCCTTTTTCATTTTCTTTTTGCCCTTTGAGAGTTCCGGGTAAGTAGTGATGAGTGAGAGCTAGAGTAGCCGCATCAAGTGCATGATGGAGCTGAGTAATACTTCTTATCTCTGTTTTGTTCTTTGTCTTACCAGCTTCTCCCTTTTGATTGTCTGGTATTTTATCTATGAATTCTTGAATGACTCCAGCTCTATCTTGCTCAGTGCGAACTCCAGTTTTTATTTGTTTCTTAAGTTCTTTTTCTGCTGCTACCTTAGCACGAGCTTCTAGTTCAGAAACACTAGGATAAAGAATTTCAGGGCTCGCTTGCGCTAAGCAGCCTAGTAAGCCCCATGCTTTTCTAGTTTCAGCAGTGACCTGACCTGGGATGCTTACAATACGAACTGTAGGCTCATCTGTAACAGGATCAACGAAGAGCTTTTCCAGCTGTCTGGCAGAGAGTCTATTAAGATGAGAGGTTTGAGTAAGCGCACCTTGAGTGAAGCCGTGATCTTTAGCCTCAAACTTCTCAATGAGCATCAGTTTCTTACGGTTCATCTGTCTGCGATAGTCATCTGGATAAATATCTTTGCCTGCTGTCTTCAGCTTCTTTACGAATGTTTCATACTGTTTAGGAGTAAAGAATCTCTCATCCCCACTCATGTCTTTGATAAATTGAACTCCTGTGCGTTTCGCTTTTAGCTTATTTACCCATTCGTATGTGAGCACAAGTGAGTCCAGTGAATTTGACGGTCTATCTGCGTAGGGGATAATATGTTCTCGTTCTAGATCAGGGAGAGACTGAGCGTCATACTTTTTCCCTGTAAATGGACACATCCAGCCCATGTCCATAGCAATACGACATTTTCTAATCAATGAGCCAGACACTGAGAGATTTGGCGCATGCTCTGCTAGATAAGTGACTGCTGATTTGAAATGCGATAGTCGCTTAGTAAGCTCTCCAGCCATTTCTTTAGCGGTAAGCCCAGAGTATTCTTGTAAATCTCTAGCTACTTCTACCACCAGGTCAGTGATACTCTTAGAATTTCCATCTGCATATTCTGCAATGATATCATTAGTAAGACGAAGCAGGATAGTTAGGCGCTGTCTGATGAGATGATTGTTTGTCTGGTCATCTATAGAGCGATTTCTTTCGCTTTTGAGTATTTCCTTTGATCGATAAAGTGGCCCTCCTTCTGAGGTTGGATGCTGATCAGTATTCAAAACAAAATCGACCGTATCTTTCATACAAGTTCTAGAGTATGGAGCTCGTCCACTAAGTGACTTTGGTGCATAACTCTTCCGTAAAAGATGGTCTAATGTGGCGTATGAAGATTTAGGTTTTTCTTGATCTGCTGAGAATTCTAAATTGATAGCTTCTAGTAGGGGAGATTTATCATGCTTCTCTTTATCGCATTCATCAAGCATCCATTGCAGGGACACAATCCTACCTTTCTTCCATCTACCTAATGCTCTTCGTTGAGTAACCTCTGACAAGTGCTTCCAATAGGGTTTCAGCGCTTGCGAACCAGCACCTTCACCATGGAATAGCGTTAGAGCTGGATCTAAAACTAAAGCATCTGCAGCGTCTGGATGGAGACCGAAATAGGCCTTAAGATTAGTCTCCTGTGTAGCAGTGATTTTTTCAACCTGCACACGAAGCTCGGTAGCGGTAAAACGACCTTTTTCCAACATTATAGAATGAAGTTCTTTTCTTTGCTCACTGGTTAGAGGTTTCCCATCAGCTTTAATGTTAGCGATGATCATTGCCCAACGATACAGAAGAAAATCCATCGTAGATTTATTTGGAACTTTATCTCCAGTAAACGGACAAGTAGCGATGATTCTGTTATCAAATCTGGGGATCAGCTGGCCAAACAATAATCCACCAAAGTATCTACGTGGTAAATGAATTTCAGGAACTTTAATAGTGTCCCAAGCCTTCTTTCCTTTAGTCTCATCAGACGCAATAAGAGTATCTATAAATGCCTGATCTAGTTTAGGTAATTCACCTAAATGCTTAGTTAAAATACTAGTAATTTCACTTTGAACTATAGCTCTAGGAAATGCTGCGTTTAAAGTTTTGTAAGGGTTTTGAGAGGATAAAACTCCTTTTGAAAGATTTAGTTCTAAATGAGCACAGATCGTTTCCGCCATGCTTGAAGTCTGATATTTTTGCATTAACTCAATCGCTGCTTTTTCTTTATCAGTATCAGAGCTATTCTCTTCCTGCTTAGACCAGCGGGAATTACCATCGTAGCCACGATTATGTGCATACCAGCGGATGACATGCCAAATCTCTAACCAATTCAATGAAGCTCCATCAGTTAGTATCGCTTTTGCAGCAAGAGCATGTGGAGCAGAGTGACCAGTCTGGTTTAGCTCAGATTCAGTAAGCACTCCCAAATGAGAAAGCAGCATTTTTAAACGCTCGATCCTTTGACGCGTGCTACGTATATTGCGGCGCATTCTTCTATGATCACGTCTAGACGATGCTAGACAGTCATCTTTAGGGAAAATCACTGAACCACACCCGATGATCTCTGGTGAAAGTTTATCAGCAGGGTTTAAGACAGCCCATCCAATAGATGAGTGGCCTATATCATAGGAAATGGTGAGTTTTTTCATAAGTTTACAAACTAAAATACAAGTATTATTGACGACACCATTCAGACTAACTATAGTGTATTTGGAATCAAGACAAAGTTTGAAGCACAAGCCGCGTTTCTAGCTGTTAGGCAGCCAACACCGGTTCAAAAGTGCTTACTTATTTTAACGTCCATGCTGTTGCAACGGCATGGACGTTGTTCTTTTCGTAGCAATAATCAGATTTAGCGGGCAATGCTCTACGGAGCACCCCGCCCTTTTTTTGCCCAAATTTTCAGAGCTTCACCTCCCCACAACAAAAAAAGAGAGCCCATGATGGACTCTCTTAATACTTAAAATTGATGGGAACTATTACAGACCAGCTTACCCACCTCCCGGCCGATTAACCATTA
>CAKZNV010000139.1 GCA_937132085.1 uncultured Rubritalea sp.
TAACTAAGGGCTTTTTTGTGGTTGGTGTAAGGCTAAGACTAATTTTCTTGGGGAAATTGAGTGATGAAAACACTGTTTTACCTAGGAGATTAAGGCTCTGTCTTAAGCCCTCGAATTAAAAATAGAGATGTCAAAAGAATCGAAACTGGGAGAAAAGTTGCTTTTCTTTGTGAGTGACGCTAAGCTTGCAGAGTGGAAAGAGTTGTTCTTAATTGTTGTGTAGGCTGGATATTTGACTAAATAAGATATAGTCTGCGAATGGAGGATCGATAGGATTGTTCAGAGTTTGAGTGGAACCTGGAATTCAGCAAATGGCGTTTATGTGATGTGACGTGTGAAAATGATAATTAGACAAAAATAGTCTATGGGGTATACCCTTTTCAGGTAGATTCACCAATAGTTATTGGGTCTAATCTGTGCTAACCTAGTCTAGTTAAGAGCAGCCTAAAGATGTAAATGTAAGTGTTTTATATGTAATAATTGAAGGTTCTAGAAAAGTAACATACATACTAGAGGGGTGAATGGACTGAGTCATTAGTCTGAGCTATAGTGTGTCCCTTTATAATAAGGTCCTGTTGTCTCATAAATAGAGCACACCGACGCTCTTTGTAACACTCTGTAGCATTGCCTCATAATTAGGACACTCTACGCTTTCTGTGTTTGTGGTTGTTTTGTTGCCTCTAAAGGCTGTTCGGAGCGTGGCGTAGAACAGCCTTTAGAGGCAAGTCGTTCTTCCTGCTGGGCTATTAAAAGTGCTCGATCACTCCAAAATTTATCTTCTTTATTCTTAATTTTAGCCTTCAGATTAAAGGGGGTAAAGTAGATAATTACTCTTGTAGTTGCCTCCTATGAGCTTCTGATAACTTTCCGCTATCTAGTTAATCGTTGAGCAGGTGTGTAGCTTTTCTTGGAGTGTTTACGCACTTGTCTTGACTCTACTCTTAGACAACTTTCTTGCTTCATTGTGGCGCAAAACAGATTCTTTCAAAGGCCTCATAGTGAGAGTAATTCGTTAGGTTGTGGCAGTAGTTCGTGATGCTCTAAACGATCATATCCTAGGAAAGATCTGACGTGAGTATAATTCTTTTGCTCCACGTAAGCTTGATCGTTTTTGAAGTAAGGACGTGAGCGAGTTTGTTCAATTCCGTGATCCTTCAGCCAATTATAAACATGGTAGTTTAGGAACTCTCCACCGTTGTGACTATCCACTCCTAAAAGCTTAAATGGTCGGCACTTAAATATAGATTCTAAACCTTCAAAATACGCATGCTGGCCTCGATTCCATATAGCTCGGAGCTCTGTCCAATCACTCGCTACATCGACACTAGTTAGAGTCCAAATAAAGCTACCACTCATATCTCCTCCGCAGTGTGCTACGGTGTCGACTTCAGTCCACCCTGGCTCGCATGTGTCCCAGGTTTCAGCTCTTATTTCGACTAAGGATTTAACGTCAGAAGCGGGCTTGGGGGGAAGCTCCTTCTTGCCTGCACTCACTTTAAAGTTTTTTGAATAAACGATCAATAGAGGCGGTGCTAATCTACTCTAACTGAGTTTTTATTGCTTTGGTAGTTTTCAGATAATCAACCCAAATTGGCAGCATGTCTTTCATCCGTTTGCCGCATGGTTGATCCATCCATAGCCAGCAATTTTTAAGAGCTTTAATAGTAGCTGAACTATATTGTTTAGGCGCTCCTCGCTTACCACGAGAGCCTAATTTTCGTTTTATACCTAGTAGCTCTTTATTGGCATGCTTGCGCTCCCAGCCAGTGATACTGTAAATTCATCTAGTAGCTTGGATTTGGCCTTTCGTCCTGTCATGCGAGCGTATCGATCACGCATTTTTTCAGTGTATTCTTCTATGCTAGTTTCACTCATTGCCATGGTGGGCGTAGAGTGTCCCCACTTATGAAGCAACGGGAGCTATTCTCAGCATTACTAGATTTTTTTCGGTGTCTGCTTCAATGAGGCAACACGAGGTAGTCTACTTTTTTGAAATCTAGATTTTGTTAAGTAAAATATTGTGTTTTGATGAGATTTTCAAATTTATTATCTAGTCAGCCTAAAAACTATAGTTTTCTGATGTAGTAATTATTACGGTTAATTACGTGTATCCTAAAGGTTGTTTTGGCTCGATAAGAAAAGATTTGGTCTTTTTATCATAGTTAGTGAACATCGTGAGTCTTAGTTCGCTTCTCTCTAAGTTTGATGGTGTTGCAACTATTTTAACTAGTGGTTTAAATTGAAGAATATGCTAACTTTGGATATTCTTCTGTTCAGAATATTCTATGCAGAACTTTAAGAATATGGTTAGTTAACTGCAATAATTTATATTTAAACCTTAACTCAATTATTATGTGTCTTACTAAACTACTACGATTAATTATTTTATCTGGATTTACTGTTTCTTCTTGCTCAGCAGCAGTTACTTATACTTTTGTGAATAAAAGTGGGCTTTATGATGGGAATACCTCCGTAATTGATAGCATCGTAGATGTTACTAGCACCCAGATGACAGTTTCTGCAAATACTTCTACGCTAAATTCGAATATGGATACATTTGGTATCAATGATAGCTCAATAGATGGTCTAACTGAAATCATAACTATAAGTTTTGATAAAGATGTGATTATCAATATAATGGATTTCAGCGCAATTGGGGCAGATGCTATGGACGGAGGGAATGTGACCATTGGGCTATTGGCTCCAGTTACTTTATTTACTGGGCAGCCTAATTTCAATGGAACGACTGATACTTATACTCCCGCTACTCCAATAACTTTGCTGTCTGGGCAAAGCATTACGATTACGGGTTCAACTGGAAGTTCTGACTTCAGCCTAAGTTCAATTAATTTAACAGTTGTGCCTGAGCCATCTAGTTCAAGTTTACTCGCTGTATCGGCGTTATTACTCTTCAAGAGAAAGAGGAAATAGAACTTAAATTGCTATTTTGTTTATTAGAGGGAGCTGTTTACGGTGGATCCAAACTAAAATGGCTGCTGAGATAGCGGTAATGATGGCCATTGCGAAGAGGTCGTCGATTTTCCCTAGGTAAAGGTGAGTTAGTATCGCTCCTGCCATTGTGCCTAGAGCAGTTGCTGCTCCCCATGCTCTTGTAGTTGGGATAAGTAGTAAGAGGATCGCTATAGTTTCAATAATTCCAGTGCCTATACGCATTACAGCTTCATTGCTTGGAGTGCCAGGGACTTGCTGTGTAATCTCGGTGAAAAGTTCTACGGATTCAGCTGCTCCGCCGAATTTAAACGGGAGTGTCATTCCTAAAATTGCGATGACTACAAGTAGTGGTAGATAAGATAAGTATTTTTTCATTTGTTCTATTATTAGGTTGTTTAAATAAGAGGCGCTAGAACTAATTTTATTTCAAATCATTTTGGGCTTGATCTATCGGTATAGAGAGCATACTCATTGCAAACAATTATGGGTAAGCAAAGTAACAAAGTTCTCAAGAGAAAGCGCCGTAAGCAATATCTACGTCGCAAGAAGGCACAGGCTGGTAACAGTGTAGCTGTGAAGAAGTCAACTCCTGCTAAGAAAGAGGAAGCACCTAAAAAAGAAGTAGCTAAAAAAGCTCCTGCTAAAAAGGCAGCCAAGAAAGCAGCCAAGAAGGCCGCTAAAAAAGCTCCTGCTAAGAAGGCCGCTAAAAAAGCAGCTAAGAAGGCGCCAAAGAAGACAGAGGAGTAATTCTCAAGTTTCTATAAAATTTAATAATAAGCCAATTTCACATTGTGAGGTTGGCTTTTTCATTTTTAGATATGATGGATAAAGTGTTGATAGTAGACGGACACAGTGTGGTTTTCTCTACAGCTGATCTTGCTGAGGTGTATCGAGGAGATGGGAGGGTAGCACGTAATATGCTGATGAGGGAGCTGACTCTTTATCAGGATATGAATGAGGTTTCGGTGGTGCTTGTGTTTGATGGTCGAGGTAAGACTTTGGATTCTGAGCCTAGACAAGATAAAGATATACTGGTGATGTATAGTCGAGATGGACAGACGGCAGATACGGTGATTGAGAGGATCGTAGCTAAGCATGCGGTAAGCTATGATGTTACTGTTGTTTCTAATGATCGAATGGTTTTAGACACTATTTCTGCGTTTGGCGCTCACCCGATGAGTGTGAGAATGATGTGGGAGATTGTTTAGACTGTTAGCTAGTATTCTGTTGCATCGGAGGAGCTGGAAGTGCATGTTTTCTCTATGCCACGTGAGTATCAGATCCATAAGCGAGAGTCGGCGCAGAAGTCTAAAATTGACTATGCGGCTGAGCTTAATGAACAACAATATGCAGCTGTGAGTTCTAAGCCAGGAGCTTCGCTAGTTATTGCTGGAGCAGGGTCTGGGAAGACTAGAACTCTGACTTATCGGGTGGCTTACCTTTTAGATAAAGGAGTAGAAGCTCGTAATATCTTGCTTCTAACATTTACTAATAAGGCTTCTAAGGAAATGCTGGAGAGAGTGAATGAGCTGGTCGATACTGATATCAGTGATCTATGGGGAGGGACGTTCCACTCGATTGGAAATAGAATCTTGAGGCGTCATGCAGATGAGCTTGGGTTTGACCGAAGTTTTTCTATTTTGGATAGAGATGATCAGAAATCATTGCTGAAAGATGTGATCAAAAACAGTAAGGTTGATCAGAAGAATAAGAGATTTCCTAAGCCTGATTTGTTACTAAGTATTTTTAGTCTTATCGTGAATACTCAGGAGAGCCTAGAGGATGTGCTTTTCTACAGATATGAATATCTGCAGGAGTGGGAGGCTGAAATTAAGAAGATTCAGGAAGGCTATGTGCGTAAGAAGAAGGAGACTAATTCGATGGATTTCGATGACTTGTTAGTTCTTACATTACAGGTTTTGAAGGAGGATGAGGATATACGTGAGTTGTATCAGAGGAAATTTAAATACGTTTTAGTAGATGAGTATCAGGATACCAATATTGTGCAGTGTGAGCTGGTCGATATCTTGGTGGGTAAGAGTAAAAATCTGATGGTAGTGGGAGATGATGCTCAGTCGATCTATAGCTGGAGGGGAGCGGATATGGAGAACATTCTGCAGTTTCATTTACGCTATCCAGATGCTGAAACTTATAAAATTGAGGTGAACTATCGTAGTCAACCAGAAATTTTAGCGTTATCAAATGCGGCGATTTCAGCAAATAGTGATCAGATTCAAAAGAGTCTTAAAGCTGCTAGAGAAGGTGGTGAGATGGTGCCAGCTTTGGTTACAGTCAATGATCCTAGAGCTCAAGCTGATTTTGTTGCACAGAGAGTTACTGAACTGATTGATAGTGGTATTGAAGAGGATGAAATTGCGGTTTTATACCGAGCTCATTATCAGAGTATGGAAGTGCAGATGGAGATGACTTCTAGGTCGATTCCGTTTCATATTACTTCGGGTCTAAGGTTCTTCGAGCAGGCGCATGTTAAGGATGTCTCGAGCTACATTAGGTTTGTTGTGAACCGAAAGGATGAGATCTCGTTTAAACGTATGGTGCTGATGATGCCAAGTATCGGTGATGTCAGTGCGAATAAGCTCTGGCTGCAGTGGCAGGCGACTAAAGAAGCTAAGAGTGGTGAATTGCCAAAATCATTTTCAGCTATTCTGTTAGACTTTAAGGTTCCAGCTAAGGCAAAAATGTATTGGGATCAGATGTGTTACACGCTAGATGAGTTAGTGACTGGTGATGGGGAGAGTTTTAGTGCTCCTACTGATATGATTTTCAGTATTTTGGAAGGTGTTTACGATGACTACATGAAGGACAGCTTCGATAACTATGAAAATAGGCGTCAAGATATTGAACAGCTAATGCAGTATGCTACGGCGTATCTTGATGTGGAAGAATTCTTGGCTCAGCTTTCATTGATGAGTAGCGTGGATGGTGATCCGTCTAACAAAAATAATAACAAGAAAAAGGATGAGACAGGCGTTACGCTTTCCAGTATTCACCAAGCTAAGGGGCTAGAGTGGAAAGTTGTTTTCTTAATCTGGTTAGCTGATGGGATGTTCCCGAATGGACGGGTCCTAGAAGCTGATGACAACAAAATGTTAGAAGAGGAACGTCGCCTCTTTTACGTGGCGTTGACCAGAGCTAAAGACCAGCTGTATCTGAGCTATCCGATGATGAATCCTAAAAGTTATAGTGGTGATGTTTTCCAAAATCCATCTAGGTTCTTGGATGATTTCCCTGCTGAGCTAGTCGACGAGTGGCAGGTGACTGGAGGTTGGTAGTCTGTGCGGTGCGGGGGATAATTGTTGTCTGATCTCTTTATACAGAATTTTCAGAATGGGGCAGAATTAACAGAATTTTTGTGGACGATGGAGCTTTTTTACCACGAATCTACACGAATTTTCTCGAATGGTGCACGATGGAGCTTTTTTACCACGACTCTACACGAGTTTTCTCGTGTGGTGCACGATGGAGCTTTTTTTGACAGAATTGACAAGATTTACAGAATTTAGTGCACGATGGAGCATGCTTGTAGCTTTTAAACTTCGGCGTAGGTTACTACTTTTTGTTGGCTTTACGTAGTCTTCTTGGGACTTGGGTGGCTAGGACTTTTTGGTAGTTCTTTTCCTTGATTAGGAAGAGTGGGTAGAGGTGTTCTTCTATCCAGTCGAAGCCGGCTTGGAGGCCTTCTGTGGTGTAGACTCTGCCGATCTCGGCTTCTACTGAGGTAGGGTTGCCTTTACTGCGTAGGAAGTCGTTTGAGGTGAAGCGGACGAACATTTCGCCGTCCATTGAGCCTTTCTCTCGGAGTATCCATTCGCGGACATAGAGAGCGAGGATTGCGTCGCCTACCCAGGCTTCTTCTCGTTCTTTAGTGAGAGCTTCGTCTTTTTTCTTTGGTGCTGCCATGACGTAGCTGGTTTAGCGGATCATGCGCTTTCGTAAAGAAGTTTCCGATACTCCATCCCAATATCCGCTTTCGAGCTCTAGGTAGATGGAGTCGTAGGGCAGGGTGGTGAGGGTTTTGATGACGAGGACTTTGTATTTCTTCTTCGCATCAGTGAGTAGGAGCTCGAGAGCGGCGCTGTTGAGGGCTTGATGTTTACGTCCATCGAATACTCGTTTGATGTCTGCTCTGTAGCTAGTGATGCCTGGGGTCTCATTCTCAGAAATAAATTGGGATTCCGTGGTGATGTAAATTCTAGGCCTGACATGACTGTGGGAGTCGATGATCTGGAAAACTGCTTCTAGAGCTTCTGCTGAGTTTACGGGAGCAGTCACGGTGGTGATGCCGCTCTTGGAGTAGGATGGGAAAGATGGCTCTGCGATGACGATCCAGTTAAATGAACCTAGTTTTTCGATCTCTGAATCCAACGTCCTTATCCATTCTGGGTGACTATCGGTGATACTGGAGAGCTTCTTGGTGTGTTTTTTAGACTGATAGCTAGAGCATGAAGATAAACATGCAATGATAAGGGAGAGTGCTAACAGAGTGATTTTCATGGAATAGTGTAGTATAGCAGAGATTAGTTATTCTGGCTAATGGTCATGTGAGGGATTCGAGCATCCTTTGCACTCTGGCCATGCTGTGCTGTCATCTAGGTAGTGTTCTTTTTTCCAGATGGGGACGGTCTGCTTGATTTCATCGATGATAAATCGACAAGCCGCAAACGCTGCATCACGATGAGCAGCAGAGACGGCGATAGCGATGGCTATATCACCTATTTGTAGGTGACCAACACGATGGTGGCAGTGTGCTGCGATAATTTCGAACTTAGATTTGGCTAGTTCGATAATGCGGTTGCCTTCTTTTTCTGCGAGTTCTTGGTAGGCAGAATATTCGAGCGATTTGACGCCTTTGCCTTGGTGGTGATTTCTCACCCAGCCCTCGAAGCTAGCGAAACCTCCTGATCTAGGATCGAATGATGAGGCTCTGAGCAATTCAGGCTTTATTGGGTCAGTTGATAGTTGAAACATAAAGCTGAATCGATGTTTAGAATTTGATGAAGGTTTACTTTCTTGGGATGATCAGTTTCTGACCTAGTCGGATAGAAGTTCCTTTTAGCTTGTTTGCTTTCTGAATCAGAGCCGCGGTAGAGCCATACTTTCTAGATAGACCGTAGAGAGTGTCGCCTTTTTTCACTGTATGGTAGACTGGAGGCTTTGTCTTAGGAGTGATCTTCTTAGGAGCTGGTTTCTTTTTCTTAGGTGGTGTGTATTTCTTCTTCTTGGGTGGGGTGTAAGCTTTCTTTTTCGGTGGAGTATACGTTTTCTTCTTAGGCGGAGTGTAAGTTTTCTTCTTAGGGGGCGGAGTAGACTTTTTAGTAGGAGGAGTGTATTTCTTCTTCGGTGCTGGTGTTGCTTTCTTGGTCGTAGAAGTTTTCTTTTTAGTTTTTGCTCGTCTCTTAGGAGGGGAGTCTGCCCAGTCTTCTCTGTAGTTGCCATTAGCATCGAATGGTCCATGACCAGGCTCGAATTCATCGCCTCTAGCATTTGTAGAGTTGCCACTTGATCCGCAGCTAGTGAGTAGAGATATAGCTAGGCTGATAGAACATGTCTTAATAGCAGTCATAAAATTTTTATTGGTGAAGATCTGGATACGCATGGCTTTTGTTGACTATTAACATAGACTAAGTAACTTGGAAACCCTTATTTTAGGTCGTAAGGCTTATAATACGGAGGAGAATGAGGGGATCATGCAAATAAAATGTGAATATTTAGCAAATGATGGATTGACATTACGGTGAAAATCCTTAGTTTGCCGCCTCCAGCCACTGTGCAACTACGTAATGGGTTTACGTATTAAGCGTATCTTAGATGCGTTAACTACAGCATTAGTAGCGGGTTAAAAATACTAACTGGATTTCATTATGAGTAAAAGAACTTACCAACCATCAAAGCGTGTGCGCAAGCGTCAACACGGATTCCGTGCTCGCATGGCTACTAAAGCAGGTCGCGATTGTCTTAGACGTCGTCGTCAGAAGGGACGCAAGCGTCTCCTTCCTAAAGGTGCAGAGATTCACTTCAAGCGCCATACTAAGCAACACACCTAGGCTGCTAATTTCTCCGCTATTTATCTAGTGTGAGCTTCCGAGTTCATATCTAGATAGATTTATAGGAGAAAAGTCAGGTGATCAATACGCCCCTATGCGGCTTCCAAGAAAGTTCTCGATAACGCAGCGTGCAGAGTTTGCACGTGTGCGAGAACATGGAAAGTCGAGGCCGGGGCGTTATTTGGTTGTTAGTGTATTGCATTCAGCTGAGCTGGAGCATTTTAGGCTAGGCTTGATCACTACTAAAAAAGTAGGTCGAGCACATGAGCGTAATTTGCTTAGACGAAGGTTTAGAGCCATCGTCCGTGAACATGGTGAACAACTGAAGCCTGACTACTACATAGTCACAATAGCAAGGTGGAGAGCAAAAGAAGCGACTTACGCTGAGCTGGAGAAAGACTGGCTTAAACAAGCTCACAAGCTAGGTATTATGATTTCTGAGAAGGAGGCTGCGGTATGAAAATTACTGAGCTTCCTAAACTGTTTATACGGTTCGGCATTCGTGCTTATCAGAAACTGATTAATCCTATTTTACATTTCATCGGTGGTCCCTATGCGGGTTGCCGATTTTCGCCGTCCTGTTCTAATTACTGCCTGGTGGCGGTGGAGAGACATGGAGCGATCAAAGGATTATTTTTTGGGGTGCGCCGGATATGCAGGTGTCATCCATGGGGTGGATGCGGGGATGACCCAGTGCCACCACTAAAGTAGTATTTAATTTTTTAACATAAACAACAAACTCATAGAACAATGGATCGTAAAGGTTGGATAATATTAATTTTGTGTAGTGCCGCTCTCATGTGGCAGTGGAACCTGATGAAGGACAACACTGCAAAGCAGAAAGAGCTCGAAGCTAAGGAACTGGCTATTTCTGAGAAGGAAAAAGCTGCAATTGAGAAGGACAAGAAAGCAGCTGCTGAAAATGGTGGCGAAGCTGCCTCTCCAGCTGCTGGTGTAGTCGCTGCTGTGAAAGAAGAGTTAGTGACGCTAAAATCACTCGATCTTGAGCAGAACACAGTGATCTACACATTCACTTCTAAAGGTGGTGGTGTGAAATTTGCAGAGATGCAGGGTGAGAAGAAAGTCTTTGCAGATGAGTTCGTAAAAATCAACGAGCGCTCTAAGTTTCCAGTAGGTAGTCTAGCGAAAAGCTATAAAGATATTGAGACTACTAACTACAAAGTCGTTAAGCAGGGAAAGAATTTCGTAGTGTATGAAGGTCAGCTTGAGGAAGGTGTGACTGTCACTAAGACCTGGACAGTAGAAAATGGCACAGAGGAGGAAGCGCATAACCTTAAGTTAACTATTAACTTTGTAGTGGCTGAGGGTAAGTCTATTCAGCTAGGTAACTATTCGGTGACTACTGGAACGTCGACTCCATTGTTCCTAAAGGAGCAGCGTGACCGTTCAGGTTGGTTCGTCTACGAAGATGGTGACTATGATCACGATATGCAGGGTGAATTCACTGGTGGTATGTTCTCTGATAAGAAATCTGTAGTTACTAAGAAGGTCGAGAATCTTGAGTTTATCGGTGTGGACAATCAGTTCTTCACTACGACTATTTTCCCCGCATCAGA
>CAKZNV010000140.1 GCA_937132085.1 uncultured Rubritalea sp.
CCTTGGACTTTCTTTGGAGCGTTTACCAGTGCCAGAGCCTTATCGAGTCCAGCTGCTTTCCGATCTTTTTCATTTCCTTCTTTATCAGACTTTTCCGCTGGCTGATTTCTGTCGAACCACGCATCTATCACTTTTTCCACACCTTCAGGACTAGACATCTTAATTTTATCAAGGAATTCCTTTTTGTTAGCATCAGTGTCGAATACCTTCGCTTTCTCAAATTTCAGTCCACCGTAGGCTTCTGCACCATTACCCTTAAGCTTGCGGACAAATTCCCCCATCCCTTTCTCATAGAGATCGTTTCCACCGTCACGGATCTGTGAAGCTCCATCCATCATTTGCTGCTTTCCAGCGGCGATGGCCTTATCGTTACCTTGTAGATTAAGAGCATCTTTACTAGCTCCGAGTATATCCTTGAAGCTGCGGTTCTCCACCTTATCCATTCCGATGGCTTCACCGAACCATGAATCAGAAATACTAGCTTGGAAGCTATTCCAAGCATACGTAAGACCAGCGAGAAAATATGCACCTACTTTAATAAATGCAGATCCTATAGATGCTACAATGATTCTTGCCAGTCCAGCGATCATCGAACCTGAGCCTTTCGCTATATCCTTCAGACCATCCACATAGCCACCTCTTAAGAGGTCTACCACCATTGTGAATGCTAGACCAAGAGTCCTATAAAGAAACTTGCCGAGATAAATAAACGAACCTACAGCATAGTTCACAGCCTCTTTAAATCCTATCTTCAGTGACAGCCCCACAAGCTCACCTAGATTCCCCTGGGCTATCGCTCCTTTAGCTATTTCCACGATGCCTGCTAGACCTAGGCCTATTCGCTTCACCATCAAGATTGCATCCTTCAGTATCGGCTTTAGAGCATCACCCATCGGAGTGCCTATCGTGAGCATCACATCACTGATAGCATCCTTGAGTGTAGAGAAGAGACCCTTGTTAGTTTCAGCTTGAGCGGCCATCGCTCCGAACGCCATACCTCCTTTTTTAGTCAGATTGATAAAGACCTGTTCCATCACGGCACCGCCGATACGTCCTTCGCTTGCCATCTTACGCACAGCATTCGGAGTATCAACAGAGAGCACTTTTTGGAATTCGTCCAGAGCCTGTCCTCCAAGAGCATCAACGATTTGATTAAGATCTTCGCCTTGAACCTGATCACCACCTTTGATCTTGGCATACATAGATGCCAGCTCACCAATAGGTTTTTGAGAGGCTGAGGCCAGATCGCCGATCATCCGTAGATTAGTGATCATCGCATCTTCAGACACCACAGAGAGCAAGCTTCTAGCCGCTCCTGTGAGACTTTTAAATGATTCTGGAGTTGTCTCAGCAGTCTGCTTGATATTCTTCAGCATCTTATCTGCCTTGTCAGCACTGCCGAGAAGCGTGCCAAACGATACGATAGTCGACTCCAGATCTGCCGCACCTTTTAGAGCGGCGAAGGTAGTGCCCATCACACCCACACCAGCGGCAATAGCGGTGATAGGATTTATCATCCTGCCTAGCACGCCAGTCACTCCACTGGCCACGGAGCCGAAGCCCCGCATCACACCTTGAGCCCCTCGTAGAGGACCAGTGAATGCGGCAGTGTTAAGAGTAAGAGCGTATGAGAGTGGTCCAGCCATATTAGTGAATTGGATTCCCTAGCTGCCAAGGCAAGCTAGGATCATCGATGATGTTGTAATGTTCTTTGAGAAATGCCCGGCAACGAGAGCGAGCTGTGAGGACTTCGTCTTGTGCGTAAGTTGGTCCATTGGTTTCACCGCTATTTCGTTCGCCATAGATAGGCATCAGCACTAGAGCTACTGTGATGGGGAAATCCCAGAAGGCGTCGGTGAGGCTGATGTCGTAGGCGGACATGAGCCACTCGACGATGGCGAGCCCGTCACCTGAGACGGATGACTCTGAGCTTCGGAAGTTCCATTGAGGTTCTCCTGCTGATCTAGCTGAGGCTTTCCCGGCGCATCAGCACTAGAAGAGCCAGACAGCTGATTGAGCCTATCCATCTCAGTCGTGAAATGATCATTTAGCAGCTTTGCTTTCTCAGCAGGTAGCGTCCAGATGATCTCTTCTGCTTCATACCTCAGCTCCTCTATCTTTCCATCCTGCACATCTTTAAAGATGCGGCGAGGATCAGCGAACACCAGCACACTCAGACCTATTTCTAGCAGCTCCTTTGAGCCTGGGAACTTCGGATCTCCGCTGCTATGCATCGGATTCGTTTTACAATATTCTTCAAATCTACGAGCGACCTCTTGCAAGACAAAGATCGTGCCCTGAGATGCCGGCTTCAGCTCATAGCCAGCCACTACTCTATGCTCTAGCGTAGCATTTGCTACCGCTTCGATTGCAGCTTGATTTCCTCCACTAGCTTCAGCTTCAGCCTTAGCTCTATTACCAGCCACCACTTCGTGAAAGCTAGCTTCGGTATTGCTCATCGTTGGTTTGTTCGTGTCATTATTCATAATAAAAAAGCGGTCATTCTTTAGACCTGATTAGGGACTAAGAATGACCGCTTGATGCGATTTCCTCAAATGAGGTTGAGAGTGTTGAGACTACTATGCGTCGAGATCTACTACTGGATTTGCGCCGTCATAGGCTTTAGCTAGACCTGCACCTTCACCAGACAGGACATCCCAGCTCTTACAGTTGATGCTTATCATGCGCTGGCCTTCTTTTTCCCACTCTACATCTACAGTAGGAACGACTCGGCCTTTAATCCCAGCGAGTGGGAACTGGATGAGATCACCGAGCCCAGGAGGATCTACCTCATCGGTGAATATACACTTCATCGTGAGCTCAAAGGTCGCATTCTTCATGATGACTGCTAGCAGCTTGCCGCCGCATTTCTTTATCTCTTCCATGTCTGCACCTCGTTTCACAGATGCGGACTCTACAGAGCCGTAAGTGCTACCGAGCATACAAGTGCCGAAGATGATATTATCTGGATCATCCGCAATGATTATCTCACCGGGTATTTTAGTTGTTAGTGCCATAATTTATTTAATGTGTTGTTCGTAGTTTTCTTTAGGTTGCTCTGCGTCTGAGAGCTGTAGATCAATAGGTATAGTGGTCGGGTGTGGAGTGAGTGCTTGAGCTAGCGACCAGTTTAGAGAATGCGCTTTAGTGTTCTTCGGTGTATTGAGAACCCAGTCAGAATCTTCTAACACCATCCCGGCATGGTCGATGTCTGCACCGTCTGGCCAGCGTAGAGCTCTTACCCATTCGCTCAGTTGTTCTAAGCGAGCTGTGAAAGGCTTGTCGCCCTCTACACTCTCCCTATAGATCTTACTTCCAGCATTGTGAGATAGTCCTATATTAGCGTGGATAAAGGTAGTGAACCTAGTCGCAGCCATGCCTTCTCTGTTTTGCGGATGGCTGCCGTAGCCATCCCAGACCAGCACTACTCGGAATCTCTTAGGAGCACTTGCCAGCATCTCTAGAGCATGTTCTAGATCAGTAGCCACATCGAGCACACCGCCTTCAGCTTGGATCAGTGGAGCGAGTGTTTTTTCAATGTCACAGAGAATGTCAGATGCGTAGCGCATGGTAGGTTAAAGGGAAAAGGTGAAAGGAAAAAGGTTACTTAATGACTGGCTTCATCGCCTCTTCTAGTGCCTTGACGAGCTTCTGAGCCTTACCTAGATCGAAGCCTTGCTTGCTTGCATATTCTTGGAATGCTTTATCGTCTGCCACATCATCTAGAGTAGCTGCTAGTGAGTCTGTTTTAGAAACCAGAGCTTGCACTAGCCCGGTCGTGCGGCTTCGCACCTGGTCCAGCTTTGCTCGGAGTTTCGTTTCATCAGCATCTATATCGAAGATGGATGCCTTAGGCTGAGCGACTGCACCGCTAGCTTGCGGTGTGCGTGCGGCAGCTGTGCCGTCAGAGTTAGCTATCGGTTGAAACATAGCTGGAGAAGTAGGAGCTCCGCCCAGGGCTTCAGCAGCTCTTGCTTGAAATGCTGGTGAAGACGCTAGTGGTGTTGGTGTAGAATTTGGTGTTGGAGTAGTAGCCATAATGTTGTGGTGTTGGTCATCAGACTGATGACAGGTTTTAGGTGATCAGCTCATTGCTGTAGTGTTGAAAAATTAAGTAGAATTATAACCGTGACGAGAATGTGTCCGGCTAGGTTCGGAGATGATTTGAACCGTTTGCTTTTTGTCGTTCTTCTGCCCAGGCATTAACGCCTCATCAGAGGTTGCTATTGCATCGAGCTTCTTACGTGTTGCTCTAGCTCTGCTAGCCCAGGGATTCTCTTCATCAGTGTGAAAGCCGCGGCGGAGATAGACTGTCTCTAGTGCGAAAACCCTAGCGGCCTCAGTAACGAGTTGAGGCGGATTATTAAAAGGAACGCTGAACCTTTGACCGAGCACACCGTTGATTTCATCATCTACGCTGGCTTGCACCTGAGCCCAGACCTCATCATCTACACAACCATCATTATCATCATCCATAGACTCTATGAGGAATTGCATCGGGATTTTAGATAGCAGATCGTTGAGTTCGATATAAGGCATATTAGAAAGTAG
>CAKZNV010000141.1 GCA_937132085.1 uncultured Rubritalea sp.
ACAGAACACCCCATCAGAACCTCGCTCACGATTATGTTAGAAGCTGCCCCAGTAGAAGTCAATCTTGAGCTCAGTAGCTACTTAATTTAGAAGCCTAGCCTCTTTTATTACATTTAAATGACCAAAGCTGGTTATTACTCATAAATGATACTTATAAATTCAGCTCAACTATCTTCTCATCTATTCTTGCTCCCCAAGTCTTTGGCTTTGCTATGTCGCATTGCCCTTCACCATAGTGTATAGATTCAACTTTATCATTTTCGATGGTGATAATCAGATGCTTGTCTTCATCCTTACAGTAATAAGAATAAAACTCAAGAGTTCGATCACCTCCATAAGCGGCCATTAAAACATAGCTAGCACCATTTTTAGTATAGAGTTTAGACTCGTTACATTTTTTCAATACTGAAGCCTTCGCTTCACCAATTGATAATTCAACAGCGAAGCTATGCACTGTTAATATTAAACTAGAAATTATGAGTAATAGATATGATTTCATTGATAAAATTTGATGCGCCTTTTCATCTTCAAGCATAGTAACGCTAACAACAGAGCTGCATAATTTTTGGATAAGTATAATGTCTTTAATATGCCTAAAACTCAATATTATACACCTCGAACGGTATTGCCATGATACCCATCAGACGAAGTGGATTAAATGAGAAGGATCCTTGAAAAATAATGCGCCCATTCTCGCTAGCGCCTTCAATCTTAATTTTCTTGGTTTTCCCCCAATCCTATTGCCCCCATAATTCCAAAGTATGATTCTGAACTTCAAAGGTCTTTTCGTCACCTTCTCTAAGTTCACCAATCACAGCTCCATCAGCAATCATCTTGAGCCTTCGCATTCCTCCGTAACTCCCCCGAACTCTTCGTATCGTAATTTCTTTCATTAAAATGTTTGTCGCTACAGTTGCTAAGAAGCTTAACCAATGGAGGTCATTTGAAGTTAATTACTCCGCCTTTTCCACTACCTCTTTAGGCAACTTTATTGATCTTAGACTCTTTCTTAGCTTGGCCTCATACTTGGGAAAATCTTCCTTAGTCGAATTGAAATTGAACAATAGCATCTTCCCCTTATAGCCAGTAACCAGCATAATATTGTATATGTCGGTATCGATTGCGTCAGTGGTCATTTCCATAAGGATCCAATTCTGACCAGAAATCTCAACTATCTTATTCTTCTTCCACTGGAGACCAGGAATCATACGTTCAAAAAATTTTGTGAATGATTTCTTCACCGCTGGAAGATCCTTCTGAGGAATGTTATTCGGTTTAAGATCGTAGGCTACTGTCGTAGAAGCTGATTCATTCCCAACTGCATAGGCGGGGGCTCGATTAGCTGGCCATTTGAGGGCTATAATTTCTTTAGCTAGAGGTTCAAAGCCTTCCGGAGCCTCGAATGTTATTCCTGTTTTAGCGACCTCTATAGGATCAGCACGGAGAATATTGAATAGAGAGAATAGAGCAAATGTTAGGAAAAGTGTTTTCATGTTTTTAAGTAGGACGTCCTAACTTCGCCACCCCTTGCAGGAGAGCTAAATTGGACTTTGGGTTATGGTAAAAAGACTTTATAGCATCCCGACTAAACAGAAAGACAAAACCGCCAAGATTAATACAATAAAAAGGATCAACCTCATTCGGATGTCTACAGATAGGCGCTGTGTAGTTCCTCGTTGATAGAATCCTCTCCAAGCCATCAGAGCTCGATGGATTTTTCTATATTCGTCCTGTTGCTCGGCTGACAGAGAGTCGTAGTAGCACCAGAATGAGTCTAGATAATCTTCAGCATCACCCATTCTCCAGCCTATCGAACCTCTGGGGATTTCAGGATATTCTTCCCATGGAGGTTTCATATTAAAATATTCGTCTTCATTTACTCAGATGGCGTTGGCCATATTCTAACAAACTAATTCTTTGATTCTAGTTCGATGATGTTCTGCCAGATTGCAAAAGGTGACGCTCCTGCATATCCACTCTCCATACCATCATTACATTCAATGATGATCCAATCCCCAGTTATTGTTTGGGCTAAATCGACCACAAGAAAGACGCAGTTTAATGCCGTAACAGCCTTCTTGGCGACTTCAAGAGCCGCTGACTTTTCCACTTCTGTCCAAGTGTAATCATTAGCTTCAAACCAGTATCGTCCAGAGCCAACCAGTTCACCTCTCCACCAAAATGTCCTGAACTCAAAAGACGCTGGAATCTTATCTTCTACACCTCCTGAAACAGGTCTGAGATCCGCTAGTTCACGGCAAACAAAATCCTGCCAATGTAGAATAGGATCTGTCTTAAAAATAGATGCGGCGATCTCAAAGTCTTTTCGGCTACGAACTACACTAGCGGCTGCACTATGCTTGCTTGTTTGACGAGAGCCCTTAATGAATAGAGGTAGCTCAAACTCAGATTCGATCTCACTAAATGTTGGAATCTCAGAATACCAGCGACTCCGAGGAGTAAAGTCTTTAATCAGAGGATACCAGATTGGCAATGATGTGCACCTTAGATGATCATCAGGAGTGTGGACCAAATCAATTCCCAACTCAGCACTCTCTGCGTATAATTCAGCATAGTCTTGAAAAGCTCCGATTCTAGCTACACCTGCAAGCTTACTTGGAGCATCATAAGGTGTAAGGCAATTGAAAAATCTTCGGAAATCAAAATCATAAACAGGAACACCAACTGACTCAGTAATGAGCCACATACAGTCTTGGATGATAAATTTGTCTTTAGCCATTCTGGAGTCTATTTTTAATAGTAATATCCTAGTGTAACCAGCCCTAATCAGAGAGCTAGCCTCATTTTTTTTAATTATAATGACTGTATTAAATCTACTTAAAATAAGTTGGGGCAGAGGATGTTGACGCCCTAAAAGTAAAGCCTCTAATATTCACCATTATCTTCCACGTATCCACTTTCTTTAACGAGTGTAATATGGCTTGGAATACTACCTATGGTTCTACCTTCAAAACTCTCTTCTGCCAAACGTTCTATAAAATCTATGGCATCTTGAACCATTGCTTCAGTAAAAACAAGATGTGAAAGAAACCCGCTAAGCAACCCTTCTCCAGAGTCTCCTATAAACTTCAAACTTAAATAACCAAAAGGTGGCTGCACAATTACGAGATTCACTATTTGATCCTCTGTTTGCTCTCTTGATCTATCGTAAAACCTAACTGTAAATCCATCGTTATTCCGGTAAACATCTACGTCGCATTTAAAAGTGTGTGATTCAAATTTCATGGTTATTTTTTATGGTGATATCCTAGTAACACCAACCCTGAAGGGAGCTAACCTGGATTAATAGTTATTATTAAATTAAATGGCTCTCAAACCGCCACATACCTCGGTCCAGGTAATTGTTTGATGCACTTTTTCATTTCTAGTTTTAGTAAGGCTGGTAGGAGCTGGGGCATGGTCAGGCCTGTGAGGCTGACTAGCTGATCAAGACTGATGTCTTCTTTGCTAAGATGCTGGAACACGTTCTGCTCTTCTTCTGACAGATTCATACTCGTTCTAGGCAT
>CAKZNV010000142.1 GCA_937132085.1 uncultured Rubritalea sp.
TGAGGCGGGGCGCAATCTACAAAAAAAATCGAAATTGTCAACATCTCTCTGCCCTTTTTTTGAATTTCTTTTCAGACGACTCAGAGAAATACAAAAATAGCTCTTTATTTTAGCGACTTACACAAATCATCTTAGTTTATGGTTTTTTTCGAGTAGAAACTAGGAATCAGACTCTAGGGCTGATTTTCTAGTTAAACTTGTCGAAAAACAAGTATCTGCTACTTTAAAACACCAAATATGAAACACCTCAGAACTATTCCACATTGCATTGGTAGACTAAAACGAAGTGCTAGCATGTGGTGGAAGCAGTCGCATTCTGATGAGGCCGCTTCATTAGCATTCTATTCCATGATCTCGCTGGTGCCCATTCTGATTGTTGGAGTAAGTGTTGCGGCTTGGATCGTGGGTGAAGAGACAGCTAGGCAGGGGCTCATTGATGGGACACGTAGTATAGCAGGGATGAGGATATCTAGTTACTTCTCTGAAATTTTAAATAGTGATGTTAAATACGCAGGTTCTGGCGTTTCGCCGATTTTCAGTGGTTTATTCCTTTTGTATTCGGCGACTAAGGTGATCGCTAAGTTACGTAAGTCTCTGGGTAAGATATTTGGAGCTAGGAAGCATCGTGGCAAACGAGCGGCTATCGCTACGGCGGTGAACCGTATGATCGGAGTTATGCTGTTACTTTTCTTAGGTGTATTTATTGCGTGCGCAGTAGTTGTAGAAACGATTCTAGCAGTAATGGTTCATTCGCTTGAGGACTCGCCATTATTATTGGAACTAATTCGCTATTCAGCTCCTCTATTAAGCTTTGCGGCGATTGTCTTACTCTCTTCTGTGGCTATGAGGTGGCTGCCACAACGCCCACCTAAATTCAAACAAGCCTTGAGCGGCGGAGTAGTGAGCGCAGTGCTACTAATGTTACTCAAGCTCGGGCTGACTACGTTTTTGAACTACGCTGATATTGGGAGCTTCTACGGTTCAGCGCTTACGCTCGTGGTGGTTCTCTTCTATATCTATTTTGCGATGCAGGCATTCCTTTATGGTGCTGAATATGCGGCAGAGGTCGCTAGAGAGCAGCGTCAAACATTGGCTAAAGCCGAGCCAATGACTACAGTTCCAGTTCAAGAACTTGCTGAAGCTGAGCATACCGAAATTGATAGCCAGTAGTTTTTAACATCAGCGGATCTACTCGGAGGCTAGCTAGAAGCGCATCTGCGAAGCCTCCTAGCATTAGCTTGAGAGCAAACCTAGGAACTGTGAAAATAGCTGGTCGCCTCAAGTGTGAAGCCAGTTGTTTTGTAAACTCTGCGTTGGTGACTGGCTGAGGAGCTACTAGATTGACTGGTCCAGAGATTATTTCTGTATCCACGCAATGCATTATAGAGCCGACTACATCTTGGATGTGAATCCATGGGAAATACTGCTTACCGCTACTAAGTCTCCCGCCGATGAAGAGCTTGAATGGCAAGACCATCCTCTCCCAAGATTCAGCTCCGCCACCTAGCACTACTCCTATACGAGGGTTCACTACTCGACAGGATGAGCTTTCTAGTGAGGTCGCATTTTCCCAGTCTTCGCATAGTTTTCCAATATAGCTAGCTCCTGCAACTGAGCTCTCCACAAGGATCTCATCATCACTATCTCCATAGATACCGACTGCTGATGCATTCACCCAGACCCTTGGTGGCTGATCGGACGCTTTGATCCAACTAGCTAGATCTTCAGCTACTCCCACCCTGCTATCACGCATTACCTTTTTATAACTATCAGTCCAACGCCGAGCGATACTGGCTCCTGATAAATTTATAACAACATCGGCACCAACAATGGCTTCAGCAGAGTAGACCTTCCAAGTCTGGCCTGACACCTCTTTGGCTTTCCTAGAAATACGGATAACTTTCCAGCTTTTACCCTCATAAGCTTGAGCTAGTGCTGAGCCGATTAGCCCAGAAGCACCAATGATCGCCACCGTTTTTTGTTCCATAATCACACTCTAAGCGAGACTAGACAGAGCGCCAATATTAATACACCTGTCAGTGTTAAATTCGCATTACGGTGTTTCACCTTTACTCTCGGGTGCTAAAACGGCATGAATAAATACGATGATTTCTTTTACTAAACACAGCTTCTTACTGATGAGCTTATGGGCGATTTTCTCCCTATGCAGCTCCGCCCAGGAAATGGATGGAGGCATCCGCCAAGGCGAGCTAGAGAAGAAAGAGGCAGGTGGGATATCTGACTTAGCCACAATGCAGGGTCAATTTGAGAAACTCAGAAAATTGCGCATCAACTCTAACACTATGGACTTTGATACAGACTCTAGGACAGTAGAGTTCGGTGGGATGTTCAGGCTGTTCGCTGATAATGGAACACAGGTATTTGCGGATCATGCAGTCGCTAACATCAAGAAGGAAGAGATTATCCTTACGGGAAATGTTCAAGTTTATCAAGGCTCCATTCTCTATACAGGCAATCGTGCGAAGTATAACTATGGCACTAACAAGATAGACACTAAGGGGATGAAAGTAGGCATCGACCCAGTGCTACTAATCGCCGACGAAATCAAAACCGTAGAACACGAAGGCAAGACCGTCTATATAGGTAACAATGCGGCGATCACTACACATGATGTCGAGAATCCTAACTTCTGGCTTAAAGCTGACAAAATCTCTATCTACCCTAATAACAAGATCACCTTTAATCACCTGAAAGTCTATGCAGGTGAGACGCCTATCTTTTATCTCCCTTATTTAGCTCAATCTCTCGACAAAGACCTAGGCTATCATTTTATCCCGGGATCAAGATCTAACTGGGGACCCTTCTTGCTGAATCGCTACGGCACAATGCTCGGCGGAGAGTATAGCCCAGAGACTGGCCAAAAAGAAGACAGCTGGCTACTTGCTCAGTGGCTCTTCGACGTTCGTTCTCTCCGTGGAGTTGGCACAGGAGTAGACCTCTTCGACACTAGACTAAAAGACAACTCAAACCTTGGTTGGCTCAAGCTCTACTACACGAACGACCTCGATCCATCTAAGCCTCGTTCAGGTATAAATCGAGGATTTGTAAATGAAGATCGCTATCGTGTGGAATTCAAAAACCGCTTCGAGTTACCGTCACTAAATGGAGCCAACATCTACTCAGACATCAACCTCACTTGGCTAAGTGATCGCTACTATCTAGAAGATTTTGAACCTAGAACCTACACCTATAACCCTGAGCCGGACAACACACTTGGTGTTTACAGAAAAACAGATCGATCACTCTCTGGTGTGTATGCAAGAGTGAGACCAAACAATTTCTACCGCTCAGACACTAGGCTCCCTGAACTGTTTTATGAGAGAGCTAAGAGCCCACTCTTGAAAACTAACATCCTCTATCAGAGCAGTAGTTCCTTAGGCTTCTATAGAGAAAATCTAGCTGACTACAGACAAAATGATTTAAACACAGAACTAGCCACACTGCTACCGGGTGACCCTAGGATTGATGCAATTAATAGCTTACTAGCCAAACGAGATTTCGTCCGCATGCATACTTATCACGAGTTCTCTAAATCGTTTATCCCTGTAGACGGCATCACGCTTACTCCTAAGGCAGGCATAGGCTACACCAAGTATTGGCATGAAGGATCTAGCAACAGGTCCTTTGACAAGAAGACTCTGCACGCTGGACTAGATGCCTCAATGAAATTTAGCCGAGTCTATAATGTCCAAAATGAAAAGTGGGGAGTGAATCAACTCATGCACGTTGTGCGTCCTTATGCAAACCTCTCATTCGTTTCTACTAATGAACTGGATAGTTCCTTCACTAGGATCGACCGATTGACTCCTACTACACGGTCTCGCACGATCGATGTAGGCGCCTTCACCGCGATTGATGATTTGAACAATTGGTCAATCGCTAGAATCGGTGTGCAAAACCATCTTCTGACGAAACGAGACGGCACTCATCCGTGGCTGACGATGAATACTTATATCGATTATTTCATGCAAGACCCTGAGCTAGACCGAGACTTTTCAAACCTCTACAATGACCTTTACTGGCACCCTGTCCCATGGATGGCTCTCAGCGTAGAAACACAATTTCCTATCGCAGGAACAGGCTCTGGATTCACAGAATTCGCCACTGGCTTACGCTTCATGCCTAGCTCTAACTGGGAACTATCATTTAACTACAGACTCCTCGATAACCACCCTACCCTAGAGGACAGTAACCGTATTGACATCAGAGCCTACACTCGTATCAATGACAAATGGGGCATCGATATCTATCAACAATTCGAGCTAGATGACAACACTCTCGAAACTCAGCAATATTCAATTCACCGAGACTACGACAGCTGGATAGCGACACTCGGAGTGCTCCACAGAGACAATCGTAACAGAAGCGAATACAGCATCATTTTAGGATTCACATTGAAGGAATTTCCATCAATCAATCTACCTCTAACAATTGACCAAAAAGACGAATAAACAAGATCATGACACCTAACCAATGGATAGAAAAATTAGAGTGGCGTTACGCTACTAAGCAGTTTGATAAAACGAAAAAAATCCCAGCTGATGTCTGGGAGAGCATTGAGGATTCACTCGTGCTCACACCATCATCATTTGGCCTTCAACCGTGGAAATTCATCGTAGTAAAAAATGAAACTGTTAGACAAGAGTTACTCCCACATTCATGGAATCAGCCTCAGGTGGTGGACGCTTCACACCTTGTCGTATTAGCTGCTAGGGCTCCTATCCAGCAGGTAGATATTGATCAGTTTATCACTAGCACCCATGAGACCCGTGGTGGCGATATCGCAGATCTCGACATGTATAAAGGTATGATGAGCGGATTCATCAGCCGTATGGATGAAGATCAGCGCACTACTTGGGCTAAGAACCAGGCATACATAGCTCTCGGTCAACTCATGTCTACAGCGGCAGCTATCGGCATCGATGCCTGCCCTATGGAAGGCATCGTCCCTACTGAGTATGACACTGTGTTAGGCTTAAATGGAACTGGCTACACTACGACTCTAGCCTGTCCAATGGGCTACAGAGACACTGATGATAAATACGCTCAAGCGCCGAAGGTTCGCTATCCGAAAAGCTCTATCATCACTCATATCTAACCCAATCTAATCTTATCCCCATGAAGCAACTCACCCGAATCATCAGCATGAGCCTAGTGGCAGTGGCAGCTTGTTTTACAGCGTCCTGCTCAGCACCCTCTGGATATGATGGCTACATGACTCGTCCTTACGAGATCCGTGGACAGCATTATCAGCCATTGAGTGTGAACGAAGCGCTGACTTATGATGAAACTGGCATTGCTTCATGGTATAATGAGTCCTCGTTCTTTGGGCTAAAACGAGGCAACACCTCACTGGGTGAAAAGGTCATGCCTTGGCACATCATCGCAGCGCACAAGACGCTACCACTGCCCTGCCGAGTCAAGGTCACCAACCTCGACAACGGCAAGTCACTCAAGATGCGGGTCAACGACCGTGGCCCATTCATCGAAGGCAGAATCATCGATGTAAGCCCAAGAGCGGCGAAGAAGCTAGGCTTTAAGAAACAAGGCCTCAGCACCGCCAGAGTGGAGGTCCTCAGTGTAGGCGACGGCTCCTATAAGAAGAAACGCCCTCGCAAGAAGTTCCTATTTTTCTTTTAAGAACAGATTCTACACCTTCATCAAAAAGCCTTCTTTGTCCACAGTCGCTTGACGAAGCGGGGCCGAGTCTGGCTGAGTTAGGATGCTTTTAGAATCTTGATTCTCAGCATCACTCTGAACATAGTAGCCTGGAAGTATTTTGCCTAAAGCACCCTCTTTCCAGCCTGCTTGAAATTGATTAGTCGCTGTCACAGCGATGGGATGCGGCATTGAGATAGCGGTGACTCTATCCTCTGTAACCACGATCGGGTAATGACCTGCCTCCGCATCACTAGCTGTGACATTGTAGAGATCCACTTCCATTAAGCCCGCTTCTTTGACTTGCTGAGTTAACTTTTCGCCACCAATGTATCCAGTTATCTGATGCTCTTCATTCCATTTACGCAGTTGATCTGAGCTAGTAGAGTCAGTCACTGAGATTACTTTTAGCTTATTCATTTTAGGCAACAAGACAGCTATCGTGCTAGCCACCGCAGCTAACTCATCCACTCTAACAGCAATGACATCACCTCTGCAAATAGCATGAGATTCACCTAACTGAAGCGCATTATGGACTCGGCTGTATTGCTCTTCTACTGGCATTTGATTCAGCTCAGCTTGTAGCTTGCCTATGACCTGTCTGTCACCAGCCAGCACCTTGACACGGCCCTTCGCCACCACTTTTTCTGGGTCTCTAAGCTGGTCTCTATGAGTGAATGCTTCTGAGGCTAATTTCGTAAGCTCTTCTCTGACTTGCACCGCTGTTGCATCTCTTGGCTGCATTGGTTCGCCCCAGGCTACAGTCACTCCGTATTGTAGTCTGTATGGCCATTTCCAGATGAACTTCCCTCTCTCGAATGAGAAGATAGATCCCCAGAGACCATCCATATAGACTGGGACTACTGGGCAGTTTGCCTTACGAGCTATCATTTCAAATCCACGCTTCAGCTCATTCATGCAGCCTGTTCTGCTCAACTGACCTTCTGGGAAAATACACACCACACCGCCTTCTGCCACAGCATCCGCCGCCTTCTGGATAGCCTCTTTAGCACGCTTATCAGAAATAGGCACTGTGTCGAAAAACTGGATAAACCACTTCACCATTCCGCTCTTCTTAAAGTAACTATCATACATGAGGAATCTGATTGGTCGGGTGCTAGATGCGGTAAGAATAAAGGCATCAAGATAGCTCACATGGTTCGGCACTATCAGCACTCCTCCTTCTTTGGGTAGTCGCTCCGCATTGAGAACTTTCTGGCGGTAGAAGACTCGCACTACAGTCAGCAGAGTGAATCTAACAAAATGCCTCGGTAGGATTTTCAGAGTATAAATAGTTACTAATAAACATAGCACTGCGATGATGAGAAATTGCACCTCGTAGCTCACCCCAGCAGCGCTCATGCCAAACTGAAGCCCTACCGCTAATGCACCCGCTAGACAATCTAACAAATTTGACCCCGCGATCACTTTACCACGCTTTTTCTCTGAACAACTGTCTTGTAAATGAGCATTGAGAGGCACAAGGAAAATAGCAGCACCTAGACCAGTCACACCAAGCCAGATTTTAAACCATTCTGAATGAATCCCCACCATAGCCACAGCCACACTACCTATCACCATGATGATTCCACCCATAGGCACTAAGCCTAGTTCGATGGATCTACGACTACTCAGAGAAGCTATTGCTCCACCCAGAATCATTCCCCCACTAGCGTAGGCTAAAAGGATAGCTAGCTCATTTCCGAACTGCCCCCCTATGCCAACAGAGAGATCATTCCCTACCTGAAATGCTGTGATATTGATAAAGCCACCCATGAACCAGAAGAAGGCAATAGCTAGAGCGCTGAGTTTAATTTTCTGATTACCTAACAGATCTTTCATCTGTCCAATGTGCTCCCAAATGATGTTCAGTTTAAACAGGCGCTTCGAAGGAGATGGATAAACTTTTAGTGTGAAGGAAAGTAGAAATGCAGGAATAGCACAGAGGAACAACAGCAAGATCGGCCACTGCACAGCAAGCCACGGAGTCCCCTCAGTTGCCAACCTAGCATCGAACCATTTACCACTCGCTATCTGGCCAGCACAGATCGCCAACACAGAAGTCAGCTCCACCACTCCACTTGCAAATCCTAGCTTTTCACTTCCCATCATCTCTTTAATGATGCCCTTTTTAGCAGGACTTAGAATAGTCGACTGCAAAGCCAGAAGACCAAATCCTACATAAGCTACCCACAGCTGATGTGTCGTAATAGCCCAAGAAATAAGCCCCAATACAGCGACCTGCATGAGCGCACCAGCTCTCAGAATATGGGTCTTACTAAAGCGATCAGAGAACCATCCAGCAATCGGTGAGAAAAAGATGAACGGCACAAGAATGAGAATACTCAATGTAGGAGCTACATTACTGCTAGGCTCAGCGTTCATCCTTGCGACCTGGACTCCGAGAGCGATGAGTAACACCTGCGCCGCCTTATCATTAAAGGCATTCTGAATAGCCAGCACCACCATTGTCCAAAACGACCTCTTGTCCGCTGCATCTACTTTCTTCTCGCTCTCCATCGTTGCCATGTTGGCAGATTATGCAGAAATAGCGAATTATTCAAATTGATACATTTATGATGAACATCGATTTTAATGATGATCATTTCATGCCAATATTCTACCTACGTCCTTTACTTACGAGGAATACAAATTTTAGTCACTGGAGTCTCATCACTTTCTGGCGATGTCATATAAAGCTCAAAGGGGCTCAGCTTTTTGTTCTGAGGGAAAATCTTATTTTGAGCACGCATCATCCCAGCGGCCCAGGCATTTCCTAG
>CAKZNV010000143.1 GCA_937132085.1 uncultured Rubritalea sp.
TCACCTACCTCACTCTGGTCACAGCAATAGGTGCATTCTCTAGTTGTGAAAAAGAAAGCCCTGTCGAAGTCTACTCTGAAAAGAAAATCCTTATCAAAGGCAACACGACAGAACCACAAGGATTAGACCCTCAAGTAGTCACAGGCGTAGTCGAGAGTAATATTATCAGAGCTATGTTCGAGGGACTCTGTGTAGATCACCCATCTGATGCTAGTATTCATCTTCCGGGAGCTGCTGTATCATGGACTCCAAATGAAGACTTCACCGAGTGGGTCTTCAAGCTTCAGCCAGATGGCAAATGGTCCGATGGCAAGCCAGTCACCGCTCATGACTTCATCTTTTCATACCACCGCATCCTTCATCCAGAATTCGGAGCCAAATACTCATCCATGCTCTACTATATAAAAGGAGCAGAAGACTATAATAAGAACCACAAAGAAATCTACCTCTTCAAGGATAGCAATATATCTCCTGAGCTACTTAAAGAAATCCATTTTCACCCGAATACTGAGATTGATTTAAAACCATTTGAACAGCTCGACTACGCAGACCTAAGTGAAGAAAAGAAAATTCAGTATATAGAAGGTGCTGGACTCAATGGTCTCAGCAAAGAAAAGCTCGAAGACATACGCCAAAACCCTGAACTAGCTCAGTGGCCAGAACTACTAGGCAAGCCAGAGCGTGAACTTATCATCAGCAAACTCATCAGCACCCTCAATAAAGATTTTTGGGACCAGGCTAATGTCGGTGTCCAAGTCATTGATGACCTCACCCTCAAGATAAGCCTTAGATCACCAGTTCCCTTCCTGCCAGACCTAACGAAGCACTACACCTGGTATCCAGTCCCTCAACACGTCATCCTGAAATACGGCTCAATGACTGAACGTAGAACTCTCTGGACCGAGCCTGAGAACATGATCAGCAATGGCCCATTTAAGATGAAAGACTGGAGATTTAACTACCAAATCGAAGTCGACAGAAATCCACACTACTGGGACTTCGACACAGTCAAACTCAACGGTGTAAGATTCCTCCCAATTTCTAACCAATACACAGAAGCCAGAATGTTCTTCAACGACCAGCTCCACGTTACTGATTCTCTAGCTCCTGAACTTATCGAATACTCCGCCGAACGCTACCCTAAAAACGTCAGACAAGAAACCTACCTTGGCATCAACTTCCTCCGCCTCAATAATAACCTAGAAGAATTTAAAGACGTCAATTTACGCAAAGCCTTCGCCTATGCAACTGACTCTGACTCCATCATCAAATACATCCTCAAAGGAGGTCAAAAAACAGCCACTGGTATGGTTCCAGCTATGGGCAATTACAAGGCCAATGATGTTGTCAGATTTGACCCTAAAATCGCTAAAGAATTTCTCGCTAAAACCCAATATGCTAGTAGCCCTGGGAAACTAAAAATCGTTCTCCTCACCACTGACAAAGAGGGCGCTAAACTAGTTGCAGAAGCACTCCAAGCTATGTGGAAACAACACCTCGGCATCACAGTGAAAATCGAACAACGTGAGTGGAAAAGCTATCTCGATAGAATGTCCAACCTCGACTACGGAATCTCTACTGGTGGCTGGATCGGCGATTACCCTGACCCAACTACCTTCCTTGATATCTGGAAAAAAGGCGATGGAAACAACCGCACAGGCTGGTTCAACGATTCATTCGAAGCTAAGCTCACAGAAGCAGCTACCACCAAAGATCCACAACAGAGAATTAATACGCTTAGCGATGCTGAGTTGATTCTGTTAGAAGACATGCCTATCATCCCTCTTTATTGGTATACTAGCAATTACCTCATTCATCAATCTGTGCAAAACTGGCATCCAATGATCATGAAGAACCAACCTTATAAGTTCCTCGACCTAAAACCGACTTCCCCTGCCAAAACCGACAAAGAGTCAGCTAAGTAATTTACTACCATCCACTTTTCATAAAAATAAGTCATGCTCAAGACCATCATCAACCGAATGCTTCAAGGTGTATTAGTCACCTTCTGTCTTCTCACCATCACCTTCTTCCTAGTAAGAATGATGCCTGGTGACGCCCTCACCAATGAGAAGGCTATGTCACCTCAGGTTCGACAAAAGAATATAGAAATTTTCCACCTGGATAAGCCTCAGACCGTGCAATATCTTTACTATTGGAAGAACCTCCTCAGCGGTCAAATGGGCTATTCATCTACTAAGGATCAGCCAGTCGCTAAAATCATTTCACAGTCATTCCCGGCCTCAGCAATGCTTGGTATTTTAGGCATGATCATTGCCGTCTGTATTGGTATACCAGCTGGAATCATTGCAGCGCTTAAGCACAATTCATTAATGGATAACGGAGCAATGTTTGTAGCCATGCTAGGCATTAGTGTGCCATCTTTTGTGCTAGGCCCACTCTTTGCCATCTTTATAGCGACCAAAGTCCCTTTCCTTAAAGTAGCCGGTTGGGGTGACCCATTTGACTGGATTCTGCCATCACTCACACTCGGACTAGGAACTGCTGCCTACCTCGCTCGTATCACTCGTGCAGGAATGCTTGATGTTCTATCGCAAGACTACATCCGCACAGCAAAGGCGAAAGGAGTCAGCCAGTTTTCAATCATAAGAAAGCACGCTCTCAAAGGCGGACTCATCCCATCCATTGCATTCCTAGGACCTGCATTTGCCATGCTCATCACCGGCTCATTCGTAGTAGAAACTATTTTCCAAGTCCCTGGCATGGGTCAGCACTTTGTAAACTCTGCTAAAGACCGTGACTACTTCCTACTTCAGGGCATGGTTCTCCTCTTCGGTGGACTTATCGTTATCGTTAACCTCGCTGCCGACATACTACTAGCTTATCTCAATCCAAGACTCAGAGACAGCCTGTAAGCCACCACTTTTAAGACAACACACTTTTCTAACAAATTTATAATTTACTGATTTCATACCGATGAAAATTCAACAAGGAAACTCTCTCTGGTCAGACGCATGGCAGAGACTCAAACAGAACAGAATGGCCTACCTGAGCCTCTGGTTACTCGTCGTCATCTTTTCCGCCTGCTTCATTCTTCCGATGACTCCCCTCATCCCAGATCCAGATATCCAAGACCTGCCAAATGCATTCAAAGGCCCAAGTTCTGGTCATATTTTGGGCCAAGATCAAGCTGGACGTGATTTGCTATCCAGACTCCTCAGCGGTGGACAGATTTCACTACTAGTTGGTTTCATCGCCACTCTGATTTCTATCGTTATCGGCATTACCTACGGTGCTATCTCTGGCTACAAAGGCGGTAAGACTGATGGAATTATGATGCGTATTGTAGATGTCCTCTATGGCCTACCATTCCTCATCCTCATCATTCTATTCTCCATGCTTCTCTCTGCAGTGATAAAGCAACACGAAGCCACACTCATCGATGATTGGAGCTGGCCCACCCCCTTAGTAAACCTCATCGTCAACATTCTACCACTCTGCCTAACTATCGGACTACTCGGGTGGTATACTATGGCCAGAGTTGTGCGCTCACAGGTGCTCTCTACTAAGAAACTAGAATACGTAGAAGCAGCCGTATCACTAGGCCTCACTCACCGTAATATCCTCTTCAAGCAAATCCTACCCAACTTACTTGGCCCAATCATCGTCTACACGACCCTCACGATCCCTGGATTCATCCTCACAGAAGCCACACTTTCTTTCCTAGGAGTTGGAGTTCAGCCACCTAACAGCTCATGGGGAATCATGCTCTCAGAAGGAGCGAACTACCTAGAGACTCAACCAAGACTCCTCTACATCCCCTCACTAGTCTTCTCCGTAACCCTCCTCTCCCTAAATTTCCTAGGCGACGGACTCCGTGACGCCCTAGACCCTAAAGCATCGAAGGATTAGTCCTCAAATCATCCAAACTCAATATTACTGACATTTGAGTATTAGCCTACTAAGCCAATTGAAATACGCTCGTTACTCGTCTCCAAACTATGCAAGATAACTCACAATCGCCATTGAATATCTCTGATGTATCAGTCTTAAGCGAATCCTATGAACTGGAATGTAAGCTTGCGGCTGGTCGTGACGGAAAAGGTGAGTTACCTAAAGATTTCTGGCCTAGTTATTCTGCTTTAGCCAATACCTCTGGGGGAATCGTGCTACTAGGAGTGAAAGAAAAAAAAGGCGAATTCTCTTTAAATTCAATAGAAAAACCTGAGCTAGTTCTTAAGGATCTCTTCGATGCTGCTAACAACCCTACAAAAGTAAGTATTTGTCTTCTTACCAATGATAACGTTTCTGTGATAGAAATAGATGGTCATACGATTATTAAAATTAATATTCCACGTGCAACACGACAGCAACGTCCAGTATACCTTAAAGGAAATCCACTAGGCAATACATATCTCCGCAGACATGAAGCAGACCATTCTCTACCGGATGAAGAAGTGAAGCTCATGCTCTCTGAGCAACAACACGATAGCTTAGATGATACGATGCTGCCTAAGTTCGGATTTGAAGATCTATCCATGGAGACACTACGAGTCTATCGACAGACACATACTAATCTCAAACCAGACCATATATGGAGTGGCTTTGATGATTTAGAGTTCTTGAAAGCTATTGGAGGCTGGAAAGTCGACAGAAATTCTAGTGAAGAAGGATTAACGAAAGCTGGACTTTTAATGTTTGGAAGTTACCGATCAATAAAAGAGGTGTTTCCTAATTTTTTCTTAGACTATCTGGAAAGACCGACTGCTTCAGCAGACAAACGCTGGATTGATCGTATTACATTTGATGGTTCTTGGTCAGGCAATCTCTATGATTTTTATTTAAAAGTTTATCCTAAACTTGTAGCAGACATCAAAATCCCGTTCGAAATTAAAGACGGTTTACGCCAAGAAGACACGCCCATTCATATCGCTCTACGTGAAGCATTAGCAAACACACTCGTTCATGCTGACTATCGAGACCGAGCAAAAGTTTATATTGTAAAACGTCCAGATATGTTTGGTTTCTTGAATCCTGGCTTGATGAGAATACCTGCGGAAACTGCGATCCAAGGATATGAATCAGACTGCCGTAATCGCACATTACATGAGATGTTTAGCTACGTTAATATCGGTGAACGTTCAGGCACAGGAGTGCAGAGAATCTATGCTGGGTGGAAATCTAAACATCTACGTAAACCTATATTGAGAGAGGACACAGAGCCTAATAACCGAACTGTTCTGGAACTACATACACTAGATTTGTTTGAGCCTGGAATCCTTGATATTCTGAGGCTCCAATACAAAGATAATTTTGAATCTCTTGATCAAATAACTCAACTTGCACTAGCTATCACATTATCTGAAGGCCGACTCACTCATTCTAGACTATGTGAACTAAGCTCTGCCCATGCAGCTGATGTGAGTAAAACTCTAAGACAGTTGGTTGACCAAGATTACTTAACAATAACAGGTAACGGACGTGGTGCTGTTTATCGATTTAAACAAGTCCCATCGACTAGTCCAGAAGATGTTTTTGGTAATGATAGCTCTACAGTTAACGATATCAGTAGCTCTACAATTAAGGATAACAGCTCTACAATTAGTAGCCCTAGCTCTACAATTAACGACTCTAGCTCTACAATTAGTAACACTGTGAGAGATGAGTTTGGTAGGATTATAACTGATAAATTTGTTTTACCATTTATTGATTCAGTTGATGAACTCTCTGGATCTTTTACAACTCAGTTAAAAGGAATTGCTAAACTTGCTCATGACAAACAACGGTTAAATCGAGAAGACTTAGCTTGTATTATTTTAAAAGTTAGCAAAGGACACTATATAACAATAAAAGGCCTAGCTGAAATTGTCAATCGAGGAGAGCGCACATTACGACAGGATTATATACCCCAACTATGTAAAGAAGGCAGGCTGAAACTAGCATTTCGTGATACTCCAAATCACGAAAGCCAAGCCTACACCACAGTTTAAATCGTCACTACCTTCAAAAAGGAGTGCTCTGCATAGCCTATTAAGAATTTAACATTCTCAACGCGGCTCTGAGTAGGTCGTCTGTGCCTGCTGATGCGTCTGCATCTCTTGCGGCTTTCACTGCTTTGCGGGCTTCGACTTGCTTGTAGCCTAGGCTAATCAAGGCTAGCTCAGTATCGCTCACTGCGCTGGATACACCATCCACAGAAGCGTTTCTCCAAGATTCGGTAACGCCGATCTTGTCTTTTAATTCTAGCACAATTCGCTCAACGCCTTTTTTGCCAAGGCCTTTAATTTTCGAGAGTGCTGCTACTTCGTTATTCACGACGCAAGCTTTGAAGTGCTCAACTGGCATACCACTTAGCACCGCCATAGCAATAGCTGGGCCGATGCCGCTAACTCGATCGATCAGTAGTAAAAACAACTCCTTCTCTTCCTCAGAAGCGAATCCATACAGAGTATGCGCAGTCTCGCGAAT
>CAKZNV010000144.1 GCA_937132085.1 uncultured Rubritalea sp.
ATAGACTCTATGAGGAATTGCATCGGGATTTTAGATAGCAGATCGTTGAGTTCGATATAAGGCATATTAGAAAGTAGTGAGTAGGTAGTAGAGAGTAGTTAGAAAAAACTAGCCGCCATCAAACAGAGTTGAAAAGGCTCTCAGCGGCTAGTTTGTGTGGTCTATGTCAGAAGGATTATTGCACTACGCCGCACCTGTGCTGCCATAGGCTAGCTGAGGGAGTCCGTAGCCAGCGTTGCCTCGGGCATAAGCTTGGTAGAGGTATTCTTTTTTCGTGAATACGTGATCGCTGTCTTCGCTATCTTGGCTGAAGAACTGAGGCTTCACTTCCTCCTGGACGATGAACGCTCTCACTGGTTGGCCTACTTCTAATAAGTGCCACTCAGTATCAGTTTCGAGATCTGCGAAGACGAGAAGATCAGCTGTGCCTTTCTGGATGTTAGTCTTGCCATTCTCATGACGCTCAGCTTGTAAGATCTCTCTTGCTGTGTCTTCCAAAGCAGGAGGCACTACAAGCATCAGACTTCTACCTAGCTTCATGCTACGGTTGCGTGCATTCTTCATCTTGCGGATGCTAGCTTTAGCAGCTCCATAGCTAGTAGCAGAGAGTGCCGCTGTAGATTTGTTACTGAACTTTGCTGACTTACTATTCAGAGGCTCATGCTTCTTATCAGTATCGTAGAAGTTTTTACCAGTGTAGTCTTTTAGTGTGAAACCTTGAGACATTAGAGCTCCTAGTAGCTCATCTGGATGCTGGGCAGCCGCTATTCCTAAGCCCTGAAAGATAGGAGTGTAGAGACCTTCATTGTCTCTTTCTATCTCTGCACGTTTTACGCCTACAGTGCTCTCGAACTCTTCGTTCACGATGGCATACTGACTAGCAGTAAGGTTTTCGATGACTACTTCACCTACTAGCTTTTTCATGCCAGGCATAGCACCTAGCCAGCTGTATGTTTCACTAGCATTAGTGGAAGTTGTCTTCATGGCGATCTTAGACCAGAGCGGTTCAGATCCTTGCAGTGCTTTTACAAACAAGGTCTTGAAACCTTTGAATAGCTGCTTAAGTGATGATTGATTAATTTGCATATTTTTGTTTTTCTAATGGTTAGAATAAGGGTTGATTAAACGAGGACGATCGGTAGTCCGGCACTGTCAAAACCGAGGAATGTTCCTGCGATTGCTTCAGCATCACTTTGATCGAAACGCACAGTCTGAGCATCTTCTGCATAGACTGGTGAGCCGAAGTGAGCTTTTGTTACTGGAGCTGCTGCTGAGTTATCTAGATGCAGAGCTGCACGTCGTGCTAGGACAGAGATATCTCCATCACCACCGCCTGTGTTATCTGCATCATGCTCAGCACGACCAGCTACCTTCGCTACACCAGAGGCAGCGATATTGACTGCATGGCCATTGGCGTCGACGCCAAACAAACCACCAGCTTGAATTGATTCACCAGCCTTGACTGGGATTTCACCAGTGAATTCACCAGTGCTTACTGTTACGTTATACATAATTTTTTTGAGTTAGTATTTAGGGAGTGAGTTGTTAACCGTTGACTGACTTGAAGTCCTCTTCAGAGATGTTAAGACGCTCGCAGAGAGCCTTTTCATCAGCAGATAGAGCCACTTTATCACTTGGCTTTTCTGTCTGAGCGGTCTTGTCGACATTGACTTGCCCAGGCTTCAGCTTATCGATGATTGAGCTGAGGACATTGATGTCCATGTCAGTGAT
>CAKZNV010000145.1 GCA_937132085.1 uncultured Rubritalea sp.
ACGTTGTAGCCAGCTTTCTCGAGAAGCTTGATTGTAGGCTCTTGAAGAGACCCTTTAGGTAGTGCTATTTTTAGTTTTTTGGACATGACTTTGTAGCTGAGGGCGGGCTTATGGTATGAATAGCCACGAAAATCAAGCCATTTTTTAGATATAAAGCAGATTCTGTGGAATCTATCTAGGATTCGAGTTTGAGCATGAAATTAGTGAACACTAGCTTAGTAGAGCAGTGTTCGAAATTTTCTTTATCTCAACTACATTTAATTACTTAGATGCTTGATTGCAGCTTCTAGTGATTTTCTCCAGTCTGAGTCTTCTTGGCCTTTCGGTAGCTTATTGATTATTGTGAGAAGCTTGTCTTTGGTGGCTGCATTTGGCTTTGTTTCTAGGACTTTTTCCATGCCTACAGTGACTATATGACCATTTTGTAGCTCCATACCTTTGGTAAGTGCTTCAACTATTAAAGTAGATTGTTGCTGATCGCTCAGATGAGCTTTGAGTTCTTCTAATAGAGGGGTGATCCAACTAGGATTCTTCTTTATTAGGACTTCGTCTAGTATGGCTTTTGCCTTTGCTTTATCTAGTTCGAAAGCATCATTGATAAGCTGTGCAAAGTAGCTCTGAGCACTTTCATAAGGGGGATCAAAGCTAAATCCGTTGCCTTTGAGGCTGTATACATCCTGATCTTTCATGCTTTCTAGGGTATTAGAAATCCATGTTAGTTTCTGCGCCTTGTCTAATTTTCCAGCCTTTAAATAAGTATTGAGAAGACGGTAAGTGAAAATTTCGGAATCTAGCTTATTCGACATGAGAGAGGTTACGACTTGTTGATCCGTGTATTCATAGGATTCAGCTAGTTTTTTGATGATTCGTATTGCTCTCCATGATCGATCTCTATCAGATTCAGCTATCTTCAGAGCTATTTCCAAGATCTCTTTTTTAGTTTTGAGATCAATGTTATGACCAGCCTCGAGGTTCCCATTTTTATCTGAGATCTGATTGGTGGCCCATGATAGAGTTCCTAGCATTGGCTCTCCAGTGAGTGAACGTGTTGTCGTGTCTTCGATCTTACTGATAACGCCGTCTTTCACTGCTACGGTTACTTTAGAGCGATAGTCTCCAGAGATTCCGTGCCAGATGACTTGGGTGTCGCTATCCGCAGCAGGTTTGCCCATGAATTTAATCGCATCACTGACTTTCATCCCAGACTGAAGTAGTCCAGCTGTGCCATCGAACCCGTATTGCTCAGCAAGCTGTTTTTTCAGTTCCTCGGGAGAATGTTTTGATTTCACTTTTAGCTGCATGCGCTCGACCATTTCTTCATAGATATCTTTTGGGCAAGCTAGGTGCGTCCATTCGAATGACATCAATCTTAGTTTGTCACCGATCATTTGAGCTTTTTTAACAGCTCCTCCTGGTAGGAGACTGAAGCGGACTAGGCAACCATCTTCTATGTTGTAAACGTGGTGAACCATCGGACCACACATACAAATTCCATCGTCTAACCAATTGGCTGCTTGAACTAGAAATACACCATAAGTAGCTTCTCCTGCAGTGAGGTAATAAGCGGTCTGAAAGGAATTATCAACTGAGGTGCAGACTCCGCCTTCGACTCTTATTCCTGCATTGTTTTTCTTAACCTCTAGTTTAAGCAGTGGGTGCTTAGGGTATTGAATCTTTACTAAATCATCTTCGTAAGTTTCCCATTCCTCGAATTTATCAGTCTGAAGAAATGTTTTAAGTTCGTCCAAGGTGTCTTCTGGTAAGAGTCCACCACGGAATTTTCCAATAACAGGTTTGCCGTTCACTTTCCACCATTGCTCAGCAGCGAATGATGGTAATGATGTGAGTAGAAACAACGCAAGAAGGTTTTGTAATTTAAGCATGACTTAGACATATCACCAAAAATTTTCAGACGAGTCAAGGTCGTGAATCCGGCTATTTTTACAATTATTCCACTGACTCTAAGGCTTTGAGCAGAGTTTCTAGCACGGTGTTTGTTTCTTTGATGTAGTCGCTCGGATCTGGGTGGAAGCCTAGTGTGGTCTGAGCATCATTTAGTTCATCATCAGGGATGGTGAATGTTTGGGTTTTCACTTCCTGGCCTTCTGATGTGAGTAGATACCAATCTTCCAGACCTTCGCAGAG
>CAKZNV010000146.1 GCA_937132085.1 uncultured Rubritalea sp.
TTTTCACACACCCTTTGAAGCAGGATTCTTAGGGTATATCACTCTTAATCGTCATGTTTTGTGTGCGAAGAGCCATATTTAGTGTGTTAGGCATATCGTATAAACTCATTTGATGATATTGTTTTTAGGCTAGATTCTATGGCTGAAGCTCGTTGTGAGCCATACCATTGTTAAAAAGTATGATGAGCTTAGGGTTTTCGTGGGCGATTCTACATATTAATAACTCCGTAGCTTATAACTTATAATATACACACATAGGGCTAGACTAACACAAGGAAACTAATTCACAGCAACATCTTGTTAGTCACTTTGTTTGTAGGGTGAATATTAAAGTTAAAGCAAAGGTTTAAACCCAGATACGGGGTAATGAACAGATGCTACTTTAACTAGTGAGCCATTAGGCGTTCGTAAATCTTCTGTCTTTGAAACGGGGCAAGATCCAACCATATCAGAAGCTAGTTTGTTGATCTCTTCTGAATATTCTGAACTGTAAATAAATCTGTTAGCTGCTATTGCTGTTCTGCGATTGATCTCATTTACTTCTGTTTCACTGGCATTACGAAATTCTTGAGTGAAAGAATTAGAAAGTTTACCTACGGCACAGATATTTTTGCTGATTGGAATTGTAAGTTCGCCAGAGGGGTGTGCTAAGCCCACATTTTCTGTTTGGTTTGTTCTTGGATCGCAAATAAACGCAGGGTTGTCACATGCGATGAACTCCGTTCCATCTGGACAAGTGAGATAAACCCAGGAATATTTGGCAAGAGTTGCGGCTATCTTAGGAATATTTTGTAAGTTGATTAACATAGCAGCTTCTCGGTTGGGAATAACGGTCATGCTTCCACTTGTATATTCTTCAACTAATTTTTGGTATTCTTCTTCGTTGAAAGATAATTTTCCCATCAAATTATCTTTCAAATTCCTATCGAACTTAAGCGCTCTTTCAAAACTCTCCTGCATGATGGGTTGAATCATGTCTATATTTCGTTGAATACTATAAGGCGTCCGTAAAATTAGTGATGCTATGTATACAATAAAGTTCAATTGCTTGTCAGAGGCAATATCCTCTATTGATTCTATACTATTGAGGCAATGGGCACCATTCGAATCGATTACGCCTAGAGTGTTTTCAACTGTTGCGCTATCTTTCTTCACGGGATCTGTTCCCGTGCTGACTGTGTATAGGTGGTTCTCGCATGCTGTCTTGACAACACTTACGGTGAACGTATGACTTGTCTGCTTATCATAAACTGCTACTTGTGGTTTACCTCTATTAGGAGAGAATCTAGACAGGTGGTGTCTGGGTAAATAATGGTGACTTTTAGGTGGATTGTTCATTTTTAACAGAAATTCTATGGCTTAAGCCATTTCTATTGGTTTCATTTAGTTTGTTCTTGTTCTGTCCCGTCTGAAGATAAAGAAGGGAGAGGTTTCTCAACAACCCTGAGAGTTAGAGGCTCTATATCAAGGCGAACTAACGTGGGGCTGAGTCCTAGGCTCCGAAATTGCATCGTCACTTCAAAGATATCTTTGGGATTACACCTTAACCCAAAGATAACTTTACTTATGGATTTTGGATCAAAAGCTACGTCGATAGATTTTTCGTCATCAGATTTAGTGTAGAGTGCGCTGTCTAATGATTCCTCTTCCATGACAACCCTAACCTCATCTTCGTATTCCCATATACGGCTTTTGGTAGTGGCTATGAATAATGGCAGATCTTCAGAATTCGGTGAACGTCGATTACGCTCATCTAGCAAGGAATCTACATAATTAATACCCACTGGACAGTAGCGAGACTCTGGTTCATTCCTACGAATCATCTCAAAGTCAACTTCGATGCAGACTCCTGTGTGATTATTGGCGTAGTGCACCCACATTAATTCCGCTTGAGGTGTTGAGTAAGATCTAGAAAAACAGGTAAGGTATAGTGAACTACAGATTTTTTGGAATGCCTGATTGGCAACTGCTCTTGCAGCAGGAAGATTGGTTTTGGATAACTCGGTAAGCTCATCCCAGTTTAGAGGTAATAAGAAAGGACTTAGCTCGTAAAGATCATTAAGGGCATCTGCACGTGTAAATCGCAAAGTTTGGTTTTCAGCGATCAGCTTTAGAGTTGCACATGTTAAGTATTTATAAGCTGATGTCATGTGAAAGGGTATGTTCATATTTTCAGGAGAACGTCCTAGCATAGCGAACCCCAATGGGAGAGCGCTATGGTGAACGATGGTGTTAAGGTTGTGGTTGTGTGAAAACTACACAGAAAATGCGCCGTGTGGGTTAGCTACTGTGAATTATTATCCAATTGGTATTTTTGAGAGTATTGCTGCTATATAGGGCGCTGCAATGATCGCTTTCTCAGAAAGATCTATACTTGTCTTCACAAAATCAAGCTTCTCCTTTATTCGCTTTAGTAGACTAGGCGGTTTGTCTTCTCTCTGTGATAGTTCTTCAACACGATCTAAGGCTAGTTGGACTTCTTCCTTATCAAGTTCATCTATGTCAGTTGCATCAACGACAATATCTCGCAGAGCTTCAAGCTCGGAATAAAAGGGCGATACGTTAACATTAACGGTCTGAGAACTTAGCTTATTACCGATCTGAATTCCGCCAAGGTTATCTCCTCCTATATGCACGGATGAATGCTTCTCCTCTTGGCGTCCAATCAATCCGTTATACTTATGCACATAAGCGTCATGATGCACATAGGTTCCACTCACTAAATGATCTTCAGTCTCATAAACTTCCCAAAGATCAGATGCTCCTTCCTGTTGTAATACATCACCAGTCTCAACATCGACCTTCTGAGGGAATTGAAACATGATTTTATTAGGGTTATTTTTTCATTATTTTTCATTCCAATAAGCTTCGATGTATTTTGCTTATTGGTTCCATATTGCTTGTGCACAAGAATCGTTCCACCAAACTGCTTAAGCAACATGTTGAATCCTTGTGTAAATTGGCGTCCGATGTTCATATTTTTTGCATAACGTCCTTGTATAGTTAACCCTGACGGGAAAGCAGCCATGAACTGTAGTTTAAGATTTTTAGGTGTTAGAAAAGTAATTTCCCAATGAAATCTAACCTATTCAAAAATCCAGACAATCAAAATCACTCATATATTCAGAAGCACTACCAATCATCAATTACACCACTATTAGACCTTCTTTCTTCATAAGCTTCTTAACCTTCTGAACAGTAGCTGTCCCCTTACATACAATACTAGCAGTATGCCTGATACTGGTTCCCCTTCTAATAAGTCTCACAATGTCCTTATGTCTTTCTAGTAAGTCTTTGTCACTGACTGTTGATCCCTTGGGACGCCCGATCCTTTTAGTAGTAGATTTCATCCCACTCTTAATTCTTAAAACTAAATTCTCACGTTCATTTCTGGATAGTTCACTCATCAATGAAAACAGAATCGAGGCACTAGGATTCCTTTTACCATTTGGTAATAGAGTCTCGATATTGTGCTGATGCCAATATAAGGACACACCAAGGTCTTCTAAAGTCTCAAGAAATACATGAGCTACACTATTTCTTCTCGCAATTCTAGACACCTCATGAACTAGAACTTTCTTAATAATCCCATTCCGAGCCATATCTTCCACTTCATTGAGTCCAGTTCTCTGGTTCTTGTCTGTAGTTCCTGAAATGGATTCCTCGATAATAGATACAACTTTATATTTCTGCTTTGCCGCATAAGACTTTAGTTCTTCAATTTGTCTAAGTGTATTTTGAGTATCTGTTGAAACTCGGACTAAGATGACTACTGGAATTTTGTTCATAATGATATTTGGAGTGATTTACTGAAAAGTGTATCAGAAAAAGGGTTGGGTGATTTTAGCGGTAATAACGTATTAAATACCGCTGATTATCTGTAGCAGTGAAACCTTTAGGTTTAATTGATACACCTAAACGTTGGTATAGTTGTATTATTCATACATTTTGGTCCTCATTTTCTAGCTAGGACCTCAAGAATAAATTCAGAAATAATCAAATAATGTGATCTTGTCTTTCCTCACACAAACTAACTTTTCAAGTGTAGACACTTACATAGACATTCAAATGGTCATTATTTTACAATAAACTCTAAAAACCAATGCACATAACTCATTTTCACAAAAACTTATTATTATTGTATTGACCTATTTATAACAACCTGTTATACTTATTATTGTCGTCAACTCTGTAAAAAATTAAATTAATACTAAGCATACATACAGATCGTTGACCGCATTAAAATTATGAGTAAAAGTATTATTAATGCTGGGGGTATCCTCTCAGCAAAGTGTAGAAGTGTCTCTATCCCTGTATTTAACTGGAATAGTGAGGAGTATGGCTATTGTTCTTTGAATAGAATATTTAATATTATCAGCAACCATGAATTGGGTCTAGCAGTTGGTAGATATGACTGGGGATCACTTTCTGGATCTACTGACGTAGTAGATGAAGAAATAAATAAGCTACCACAAATTAAAATCCCTTCAGGCATAATAGGTCTTAGGATCAGCCTCACTAACAACTATTACTACGGTAGGTTACAGCTTAACCATGTAATTGAGTCTCTACCATATACTCTAGGTCACTTCAGACCGTGTAAGAGTAATGATGTCATTGTTCTAATTGATGAAAATGTTTCATTATTGCAGGTTATTAATGATTTTGAGAATGAGGCTATTCTAATAAATAAAGAAATTATTCCTTGTGATGAAATGATCAAGTTGACCTCAGATCCACACTGCTGGTTGAGAACTAATGATACAATTTCTTTATCTGCTTAGCAGCAGTTTGAGTAGGTCGTTAAGTAAATATGTATTTAACGACCTACTACTTTTTAGACCTAGGTCGTTAACCTGTAAAATCACTTAACGACCTAGAAAAGCACTATATTATATAAGGAATATAGAATGTTGAGCATACGGAAGAATCATGTCAAAAACACCCATTTAACGGCATATATGTATATAGTCACCCTTCTTACTCCTTCATCTTGGGCTACGCCCGTTATTTTAAATTATTATAATATTATATGAAAACTGAATTAATAAAAAAGCTAGAACGTATGATCATAGTTCCAAAAGGAGAACTCAAAGCGATTGTAAATGAAATTGAATATAAAGGAATTGTACTTTCAGATCCTAAAAGAATAGGTCAAAGAGAGAAATACTATATTGTCTTGAATCACCTATATTTACATCATTTCCATCATCAAAACCAAGCTAAAGGATCTTATAATAAGGGCGGAGCTAAGTATCTACCTAAAGAATTATCAAATGAGTATATGAGATCTAAAGTCGGTCAGATCTGGAATCATATAGTCCAAACATTAAGAGATAAATTCATTATTCAGAGGAATGAAGATTTTGATTCTCACAAAAATAAAAAACCTCAGAAGAAAGGTAAAAAAACAGATAAATCGTACAGTGGCAGTAAAAATAATACTTTAGGGAGACCGTTTGCAATGTGCTACAGACTAGCTCCTAAATGGCAAAATGACAACTACTGGAAACTACAGGAAATCTCTACAGCCAATAAGTTAGACCCACCAAACATAAGAGATTCAAAAGGTAATTTACATCAATCTCATATTACTATTCATGTGAATAATGCGGTTAGAGAACTAAAAAAACTAACAGAATCAAGAGGCTGGAGTCCAGTCATTCATAAAATATACGCACGAAAAATAGCACTATTTAACTACATACCATTTGAAGATAAAGCGTGTTCAACTGGCAGAGTATTTAACAAAGTAAACTGTTTACCGTCAGTATTAAGAAAGCACATAAGGATTAGTGGAAGTCCTATGAAAGAACTAGATATTAAATCCTGCTTACCTAACATTTTATTTACCTATATAGAAGATCCTAATGAGCAGAACAAGTGGCTAGAACAAATCAAAAATAAAAGCTTATACTTATTCTTTGCTTTTCACTGTGGCTTCATTACTCAGGAAAGAATTGAGCAATGTAAGGGTCAAAAAGAAAAAGCTCAATACATCGAAGACTGTGTAAAAAAAGCTAAATATGCTGTCTGTTGTTATCTGGGTGGGCAGAGATCTCTAGACCCTAAAAAAGTAGATAATGTGATAAAAAATCAATTTCCTGTACTTCATAAAAAGATTCAAAAAATTGAATCTAGCTCACCACATAAAGGCGAACTTTCCAGAAGACTACAAAAAATTGAATCTAAAATCTGTGTACAAGGAATGGGTGAAGAACCTTATACAACAATCAGTATACATGATGGTGTAGGAGTCGCTGAAGAGCATCTAATGGAAGCCTATTCTAGACTCCTACAACTCTTTCTAGAAGAAGTTAAGTGTGAGTGTGTAATCACAGGATTCACCCCAGAGAAACAAACTATTAATTAAATTTATGATAAAAACAAAGAAGGGTTCGTACCCCAAAACAGTACCACCAGTAGACAATAGCCCTGTAGTTCAACTATATAGGAAACAAGGGAAAGTGAAAATTGAAAGACCAGCTACATTAAAATTATTACTAGGGATCGCTAAATCTGATATGATCTCAATTTCCCAAAAAAAGAAAAATATAATAACAGAATATAAAAAAGAAAACCCATCCAAACCTCTAACATATAAAGCTAAGAAACACTTAGATAACATGTTCTATTTCTCACCCCCTGAAGGTACTGTAGTAGTCCACCTATACAGTGAATCATGGTGCTACCTTGAAAAGGATGAACTAATAGCATACTTCTGGGATCTACCGTTTGTAGGTGCTGTAATGAGCAAGAAAGAAGAAAGAGAAATAATTGTATTTGCCAAAGCACCGACTGATCACACCAACTACAATGACTACATGGGACTATTAGCAAATGAATTAGCCAAGACTGGTTTAATAGCTCATATTGTCCCAGTCTTCAAAGATACCTTTATTGAGATACCCTATGACCCACACCCATTATTTAAATGTAACTGGGATGCAATAAAGCCATTGGAACTACCTGAAGGTTACAAGGCATCTAGAGCTATTAAATAAGTAATAGCAGGTAATTTATGGGGAGGTAATTCTCCCCTGACTTCTAAAAAAAGAGACACTTTATTTTCTAACATAATCATTAAAAATAATCATTATATAATTGGGAGTCGTGGATATTTCAACATATAGAGAATCGATGATTCAACCGACTCTATTCCACTGCCTAACAAGTCTTTATAAAAAATAATCCCACAAAAAAATGGGTTACAAAATAATGTTATCCCTAATAAAATTTCACAAAAAAATATAATCTCAGATTTTTATATAAAGGACATTTTAAAGGTGGTGAAGGTTGGATTGCATACCAACAACGCAGTCCTTTTGAGACCCGCTCTAGCTTATTTAATAAGACTTCTTGAGCTACTTCACCATTAAAATTATTTTACTGAAACTCCCAGTGTTCTAGTAGAACCCCTAACAGAAACCTGTAGTTTCCAACCATCTACTTTACCAAATGAATCTGGACACTTAAATACAGCTACACCTTTAGATCTTAGACCCACCTGAAGCTCAGATAGTAACTCTTCATCATAATCATCAATAGCACCTGCATAAGCTACACCAGCACTAATATCTTCTGTATACTCAATACCTTCAGGTGAAATCACCATCAATTCTGGTTTCTCTCTAGTGGCAGAACTACCAACATTTTTATAAGTATACTCAGAAGCAAAGTATACTGCACCATCCTGAATCTTTTCATTTATCAAAAAGCTACCAACTTCTTTAAGTATTTGAATTTTAGTAACTGTAACTTCTAACCTTTTACCTTTAAATGGAACATTAACTTGGTAGTAATTAGCTCTTTCTTTTTCCTGCTTCCTAGCCAATTTTTCAGCTTCTTTCTTAGATCTAATTTTCTCTTTATATTCATCCAATAGATTCTTCAGATCTTGGTCATCAGCTAGACCATATTTCCTTTTAATTACCTCACATGTATCTAGATCATTAGAATCCAGAGCCACTCTAAACTCAGTAGATACAGTGTCTTTCACCTTAGCAAAGGCTTCAGTTTGTTCACCTGACTTTCTGATGCCAGCGACAATTATTAAAATAAATAATCCACCGATAATGCCAGACACAATAAGAAGACGTTTCTTTTTGGGGTTCATGATGAAAAATTAATTATTTGGATCAAGGTACAGCCCATTTAATTTAAGGTAGGTTTCTGCCTGTTCATTGGCTGGAACGTGTCCAGTCATTATCAATTTCTTAATGTATTTTTTATTGTAATTGATGCAAAAAAATATGTGGTACAGTCCTAGTGTAAGTATACATAGAACTGTGTGTGCAAAGAATGTTCTCCAGTCACCTCTAATGATTGGTACAAGTCCTCCAAAAAATGCTGAAGTCCATGAGAATCCAGTGGGAGCTTCTTCTATACCCCCTGTGTGTTTGTTTTTTAATTGTATTGTCATAATTTCAACTCCCTTAAACGTTGGGATAAAACAACAAATAACCTAGACACGGCAAACTAATCAAGCCTAATGTTGTATCATCCCAACACCAAGTAAATACTTTAACCACTCTGAATGACATGATAGAAGATCTCTTTAGCGATATGGCGAGCAAAGAATCAAAGCAACTAGCAATAGAAATGTGCGCAGTAATGAGGGAGATTAGACAATCTCACATCAACAAAGACACAGATAAACCCATTTCTATACGAGCACTATGTGCTAAAAATAATATGGATTTTTCAATTCTCAGCCGTGCTGAAAATCCTGATGAATTGAATATTCCTAGTCTGCTCTACTGGTTAGATTGGACTGATGCTTTGGGTGTCGAATTGGGGGACATCATCCAACAAGCAAGGAAAAGGCTCAAAAAATCTGGTGAATAATTTTTAAGTCACCACTTTTTACAGCTACTTTTAAAAATGGGTAGAAGTTACCCATACTACTTATTAGCACCCTCATACCACCAGTATCTAGAGCATTTTCTCTATTATCAAACTGAAGTAGATCTAGATCAATACCATCTTTCATGACCCAGTGATCGCTTTCTTTATAAACAGAAATAGAGCCATCTTCAGACACTAGTTGATTCAAATTATTCTTAGTCCATTTTACTATTTTTTCCATACTTTAAAGATCATTTCTGCACCTAATTATATACATGAACTATGCTGGTGCAGACAAAAAATTAAAACAATATTCTCTATTCTTAAAACACTCAACTAGTTATTTTCATAGCGTATGACGTCCAGTCAGATCCACAGAATTAGATAAACAGACAGAACATACATTATATCGTCATAGGCAATAGAAAATGTGAGTCAAATCTAGCAGCTCTCAAAACACTAGCTACTTTGGTGCCCAAATAGTGCCCAATCAATGCCCAAATAGTATGGATATTTTTCCCTAATTTGACTATATTTCGGTAATGGGCAGAAAGGGAACACTCGCAATATCAAAGGATGTACAGAGCAGGAAATGGCTCGTAAACATCTGTGCTAGTCTCTCTAAAACAGGAAAAAGGTCTCGGAAGAAGTTTAACACAAAGGCAGAAGCAGAAAACTATAGAGAGACTCTCAAAGAGGTAATTACTTCTCACAAGCTCAACCAATTTGATGCAAACCTCCTGCATACATCTCAATACTACAATGAAGCATTTCAGCTCTATGGATTCAGTAATCTCGCTGAAGCCTGTGATGCATGGATCAAGGAGCTTGAGATCAGAAACACCTCTCATACACTTCTTGATCTAATCACATATTACAAAACTAGCAGAGGATCACAGTGGTCAGCAGGTTCTATACAGACCTTTCAATGGTGCAAGAAACAGCTCAACCCGTTTCATAATAAACTCTTTAGTCAGCTTGATGCAAATCACTGGCAGACATGGCTTCCACACTGGAAACAAAAAGGTAAATACTCGGCTCGGTCTTTTAACCACCTGAGAACATTCCTTGTATCGCTGTATTCCCAGCCTCTGGCTTCTGAGTCATGCCCTATAAATCCCATCAAAGCGATTCCAGCGATGAAGCCAAAGAAGAAAGAAGTGAGTATAATCCACAACAAAGAAGTAAAAGCAATTCTGGGTACTGCTTGGAAACAAGACCGAGAACTCGTCCCATGGTTCGCTATTGCTCTGTTTGCTGGACTCAGACCAGAATCTGAACTGGGTAGACTCAGATGGGAAGACATCAACTTTGAAGAGAAATGGATACGTGTGGGATTTGGTAATAAAACTGATACCAAGCGATTTGTAGACCTCGAAGACAATCTCATCCAGTGGCTCAAACCCCTAGCAAAACCAGAAGGAAAAATTGCGGTTATCAATCACCGTAAACGTAAAGACTCCATCTCAAAGAAAATCCTTACTTGGAGCCGTGACATTACCCGCCATACTTACGGATCTAATTTAGAAGCCCACATGCGAGCGAAGGGAAACGATGCTAAGCAAAAGATCTTAGACAACATGGGACACACCATGCTCTCCACCTATGAGCAGCACTACCGCAATGCTAGAACAGCAAAACAAGCAACTGAGTTTTGGAGTATTGTCCCACCTGCTTAAATGAAAAAATATATAGCTCTGGATCAAAGTAGCATAGTGCTTCTCACTACACGCCCAGTCTGAGTGGTTACTAGTACTTCCAGCTCTCATGCTTCACAGGTAGACGGTTGAGTTCATCACGGTGGTGTCGCCAACGTGGCATATGAAGCTCTAGGAGTGCTATAAAACGCTCGTTGTGGGTTGGCTCGATCAAATGTATCAATTCATGCACAACGATGTATTCTAAGCATTCTGGAGGCTTTTTTGCCAATTCAAGATTTAGACGGATTGATTTGTTATGAGGAGAACAGCTTCCCCACTTCGTTTTCATCCCTTGGATAAAGAAACGATCTAACTCCACACCAATCTTCTTCACCCAAAAGTCAATCATCCGCTGAGCCGACACTCGTAGTTCAGCACGGTAGTGCTTCTCTAGTAAACTAGCCTTCTGTGCCTCCGTAGCAGTCTCTGACATGTGCAAAGTGAGATGTTTGTGATCTAGCGTGATGTGATTTACCCCTTCAGCCTTCACTAGTTTCATCAAATACCGCTTACCCCACAAGTAATGTGACTCTTTATTCTTATAATCACGTGGCATTTCACGCTCTTGAGCTAATAACTTTCTTTGTTGCTTCTTTACCCAATCAAGCTTCTGAATAGTAAAAATACGAATCAGATCCGTAGACATGCGTGACGGTGCTGATACCCTTACCGCTCCGTCTGGAGGGTAAACACTAAGGTGAATATTCTTAATATTCTTCTTCTCTAGATCCACGTGGATCTTACCTAGCTGGAACGATGTTCTCAATATTCGTTTTGGTGGATAATGATTTCAAAGAGCTCTTCAGTGAGTTCCATATCTTGAACTACCCCAAAGATAGCCCCCTTCACCATATTCTCCTTTGCTATATTCCCCCTGAAACTGTCCTTTTTAGCCCCTACCACAGTATTGTGAATTTTCTCTACAAGAGAAATTAAATCTTCTTCGCTATTCGTAATATATGGAACTTCATCTTCAGACACACTCCCTTCATCAACAGTCTTAGGGGTCTTCAACATGTTGAATAATGCCATTTTACCGCGTGTATTTATTCGCTCTGGAACATCCTTTTCCTTACCCTTCGCTAAGGTTTTTGTTAGCTCCTCAATCTTATGCAAATATTCTTCATATTCGATAGCTCTCTGGCGTCGCTGTTCAATAATCTCACTTAAGAGGCTCGACATTTTATCGTAGAACACTGAGTCAAGAAGGTGCTCTTTAATGATTTTACTCCGAACATTATTTTCAATGGTTTCAGCAATTGACTCCTTACTAGTGCCTTTCCTAAATTTATCTTCAATAGCATCAGCGATACCAGAATTAATGATCACATCGATCAAACCCATATTATCAAAATCAGAAACCTTCCTTGGTTCTTTAGCTTCAATGTAGCTATCAATAAGATGCCTCATGTCAGCTTCATAAGCTTTCATGTCTAGTGTCTCGTTACTGGCTAGTTTGATCGTCTCTCTCACCTTAACAGCATGATCAACTTTTCGCTTTATCACATCCTGCTCATCCTCTGAATACCCAGCCTTATGGATTTCATCAGCGATGTTAGCGTATGCTCGCATCAGAGTTGCAGTAGCCTTGTAGAGGGCTGAGCGTTGTGGTTCATGTTCCTTCAGGTCATCTGCAATCTCTGTATTGCCACAGAAGTAATGGATATATTGCAACTCATCACGTGGTGCCTCTACAGGCTCACAAATCAAAGCGTGTTGCTCTAAAGCTGTATCGAGTTTTTCACGGCTCGTTTCAAGTCGATCTCTCAATGTGATCTGTGCATCACTGCCATCCGCAGTATCCAGCTCAGAACTATACACGGCTATCGCATCCTCGACCTTATTAAACAAATCTTTGTAATCTACGATATAACCAAAGTCTTTATCATCGCCATCAAGACGGTTTGTACGGCAGATAGCTTGGAACAATCCATGATCTTGCATCTTCTTGTCGATATAGAGGTAGGTACAACTTGGTGCATCGAATCCTGTCAGCAGCTTATCCCTCACTATGAGTAGTTTCATATTCTGTGGATCTTCTACAAACTGTTCTTTAGCCCAATCCTCGTAGGTTTCAGCTTGCGAGGTATTTGGCTTAGCCTGCACATCTTTGACAATTTCCTTATAGGTTTCGTAAATAAACTTCTTGTCAGTCGATGAGACCTCACCTGTATCTTCCTTGCTGATGTCACCAGCTTGTGGATCATAGGATGTTACCACAGCACACTTCCCTTTGAATTCAGTCTGTTGAAACAAGGTGTAATATTTAGTGGCTTCATAAATACTTGAAGCAACTAGGATAGCATTACCACGTTCATTTTTTAATCTAGGTTTAGTACCAAAATCAAAAACAATATCCTGCACAACACGTTCCATACGAGATTTAGAACTCAGCACCTTCTGCATCGTGCCCCACTTCTTCTTGAGTTCTTCCTGTTGCCAATCATTCAGACCGCCAGCCTTAGACTCAAACCAAGCATCGACTCGTTCGGGTGAACCAAGATCTTGATCAATATCTCTGGCTTCGTAGATCAAGTCTAGCACCACTCCATCGTCTACAGCTTCTTGAAACTGATAAATATGAATGTACCCACCAAACACTTCATTAGATGTCGACTTATCCTTCTTCAACAAAGGTGTTCCTGTAAAGCCAACAAATACTGCATTAGGCATGATCGCCTTCATCTGGCGATGCAGTCTACCACTCTGTGTTCTGTGACACTCATCCACAAAAACAAAAACCTCACCCACCGTCTTACTAGGCTGGCTTTCTAAAGCTCGAATATACTCATCAAAGTCCTCAATATCCTTCTTACCGAACTTATGCACTAGCGAGCACATCAAGCGTGGAGATGGTTTCTCCAGCATTCCCATTAGATCACGTCCACTCGATGCTTTTTCAATCACTTCACCAGCACTGGTAAACACTCCTTCAATCTGTTTATCTAGCTCATCTCGGTCAGTGACTATTACAACACGAGCATTGGACTTATTCTCCAGAATCCATTTTGCCAGCAATACCATCAAAATACTCTTACCCGCACCTTGTGTATGCCAGATGATTCCTCCCTCTCTTCGATGCACGTACTCCTGTGCTTTCTTCAACCCGAAATACTGGTGTGCCCTCGGTACCTTCTTCACTGAGCCATCAAACAACACAAAGTCATACATCAGCTCAAGAAGACGTTCTTTATTACACATCTTCAGCAGATACTTATCCAACTTGTAGCGAACATCCGTCTCTTCATCTTCCTTCCAATTAAGGAAAAACTTTTCTGGAGTCTTGGTTGTCCCGTACTTCAGCCCTTCAGCATCACTACCAGCAAAGACCAATTGCACTGTCGAGAAGAACCATGCATTAAACTCTTCTGATTGATTAGAAATTAACTGCCTTATCCCATCTCCAATAGATACACGACTACTCTTTAGCTCGATCACACTGACTGCTATACCGTTCACATAGAGCACGATATCAGGACGCCGCACATGATTACCTTTTAACGTCACCTCTTCAGCTACATAGAAGTCATTATTCTCTGGATTATCCCAGTCGATCAACTTCACTGTGTCTTTCGGTTTACCAACCTCCTCCTGCACAGCTATGCCGTATCTAAGCAACTCATACACAACCTTATTAGCTACAAACAAACCATCCATGGAATTCAGACAAGCACGCTTTAGTGTCTCAACACTTTTGGCAATTAAATGCTCAGAATATCCTGAACGCTGCAAGAAGCTACGAAGCTGATCTTCCTCAACATTCGAGTTACCATCTCGCTCCTCCCAGTTTCCAAGATAAGTATACCCGAGCTCTTCCTTAAAAAGCTGTACTACCCTGTTCTGTGTTTGTCTCTCTGTGGTATAGGAGTCGTCCATAGTGTTTACTGTTGATTAATTAGTTCACGAAATGCCTGCACCATCTTCGATTTACCACCCCATGCTAGACGCTTATCATCAGGATCAAGAATTCGACAGTTCCCGAACACTTTATTTTGCTGCACTTTCCAGCCACCTTTGGAAACTAGGTTCTTCCACAATAACTTTCCTCCAAAGGTCTTGGTTTTTACATTAGGCATTGAAAGGTCTAGCTTCTCTAAAAGCTTGCCAACTTGATCTCTATGCTTAGCTATTAGAGAGATGCCAGATACAATTATTTGAAGTTCTTTCGAGCTAACGCGTTTCATCGCATAACCTCTAACAAATCTAAATATAATTAACAATCAATTATATCCATTCTGATACTCCTTATGATAATATTAGTTCGAAAGAACTTCAACCATTTGTCTTGGCACAGCGAAGATGAAGCTCACGTAAAGCACTTGTCACTTCGTCACTACAAGTAAACTTCTCTATCATCTCAATACATTGTTTCACAAATTCATCTGTTCTATTCCCAGCAAACCACGCAGTCTCCTCACTGCTTAAGTCCCCATCATTAACACTACCATATGAAAAATTACGACCATGTGCTAACTTAGTATCATGTTGAAATTGCAGATCCACACTTGTAAAGGCATCCACTAGAACGTTTCCCTGCTTAGTCCCCAGAAATTCATTGATCTTATCTGAATCATATTGCTCATGAGCGTTCAGCCTAAGGAGCAGTTTATATTGCCACCCAAACATAAGATAAACCGACGCCTCTCCAAACTCATCTAGAAAAAATTTAGTATCTTGTTCTACATCCCCAAATGGCAACATACACCACTCCTTAGTAAGCCGATCTTGTAACTCTTGTCTTAACTTCACAGTAGCTTGCTTAAGCCATTGTCGTCCAATATTCCCTCTCTGATCAGCTAGTTCTAGAAAGGATGTCCAATCCTCAGCGTCTGAGAATATTCCTGATTTTATAATGTCGTTTGCGTTCATAATTATAGGGATTTACAGAGTTCTGTATAAAATTGTAAATAGGTTCTGAGTCTCACATTACTAGGTTCCACCAGCTCTACTATACTCTCCAGCCACTGCGCTACATCCTCATTGTAGTCCTTTAGCTCATACTCTAGGGGCAGATCATGCGGTAGAGAGCTATCACTATCTCTCAAATATTCTGGGCAACGTAGCGAGTGCCGCTCTGGCTCCTTGTGCACACCACTGGGCATGTAGATAATCTTAAAGTGCGCTCTCACTGCTTCACTCTCATAGTCAGCAAAGGGAATATGGCAGTTCTGGTGTATCACTCTATGCCAATATCGATACAATTGGTTTTGCTGGTCTACAGCATTGTTAGATTTGTTCTCAATAATCACCACACTCTTAGGATCATCACGCATCAAAAGCAAATCGATCCTACCCTTCTCTACAGTTACTGACCATTTTCCTCGCTCTGGTTCTGCTACACCCAGCATATGCAGGAATGAAACAAGAAACACATCTCCATAACCATGCGCCTCCCAAGGTTTGAGAAGGTACCCAAGCAACTCACTATGTTTAGTTTCTCCTATGGACATCAAGAACAAAGGATTAAACAAATGTCCATCTTTTCGATTAAGTAACGTCTGCTTCTGTTGGAAATCACTCCATAGTCTAATGACCTTCTCAATTCTACCTAGTGAATTAGAGTTCTTCGAGTTTTCATAAGTTTGGATATCCGACAAACTTTGGCGAACACCTCCGATTGAACTCATTCGCTTCTTTTTCAGCCTTCTATAAAAGCTTACAACCTCTGATGAACGCACCAATTGTTCTGCAACAGTCATTTCTGCATTCCCTCCCAATACCGCTCAATAGTCCAGAGAGGCTTTTCTCCTACTCTGGATTTCACAGCATCTATTACTGCCTTATAAGCTTCTTCTTGAAAATTTGACCAACCAATATCCAGATACTTCTTCCACTTAGGAGCAAACTCTTTTACCTCAGCGCACTTCTTATCATGGTCGTATAAACCGCTTAGTAAAAGTCTATCAATGGGAGGGTGAATAAAAACGAGTGATGCTCTCTTGCTGCTTGGGTGGACAAACCTCACTTTGATATAACAATTAATAAGTTTTGCCGCTACTCCATACGCAAACCGCTCCTTGGGTTGCTTCTCGGTTTTAGCTTTTCCACTAAAGACATACTCCTCATTCTTCTGTGCTATATCCATTAGCTTCTTACAGCTATCCTCATGCCATTTCTCAAATTCCTCCACCGTAGCTGGTAGAGCCCAGTCCTCACTAATTCCTATATCTTTCAATAGATTATTTCCAGTCTCCACACTAAACCTACAATACGGACTCGCAGCCGCAGATCTACTAGCAGCCCAACAAGCCAATCTATGCTGATGTTCCTCTATTGTATATTTATCCTTGCTCATTACGCTTCCAGTTACCTTAATGTAGTCATCATGAATCAATTGACTTCATTCCTCTAAATTATTGAAAAAATGATCACGGATCACTCTGAGCCTCCTTAAGAGATCGTCATAGGTGATAATATCTACAATATTGCGATACTGACGTTTAATGACCTCGAAGTCATCAAGCTGGCTTTGACTGAGACCCTTCTCCCTCCCCATAATAATAATACCCTGAGGGTTCACTATTTTTATATCTACTCCTTTAGGCAGCTCATTGCCATACTTTTTTCTTAACTCCTTTTCTCCAGCAGCTCCCCAGCGATTAAAATGAAAGAGATATTTCTCTAACTGCATAATAGCATCGCTAAGCTTCCTTACAGGAATGAAATTATCTCTGCCACTCCTCCTCTCTGTTATGAGGGAATTGAATTCTGGCTTCTTGATCTCTACCACATCAACATAGCCAACCGCATCAACGAGTAGATAATCCATACTCCTCTTCTTTATTCTCCAAGAATCTTTAACAGGTACTTCACGGATTGCTTTTATGTAACGAGGAAAAAGAAGAACTAGGATGTGGACTATTTCCTTTTGCCATTGCGGCTCAGTAAATAGCTCATAGTGTTCCAGCATGTATTCTAGCTTGTCATAAAGCTCATCGAACTTCTTAGTCTCATACCCAGAAAACCTTAAGTTTGGGTTAGACTTTTTAAGAGATTGCTTCCGTCCTAGATACCTTTCATAGTCTGCCTGTAGATCTTTCTCAGATTCGTAGTAATCTTTAATTAATGAGGCGACTCGGGCTAAAGCATACTTCTTAGTTTCCGTGCTATTCGGAAAACTCTTAATCAGTTTATGAAATACTTCTAAAGGCATTGCAGATTCATGATCTCCACCGATATAGACATCTTCCTTGTTAAAGTGACTTATCTTAAAGAATATAGAAATATTGCTATAAGCTACAAAATCATCAATATGAGGTGTGTAATCCTCTTCAAAGAAGACATTAAAATTAGTGCCTAGTATCTGCTTTCCAACTTTAAAATAGTTTCCTTCTTTCTTTGCGAGTATGAAGTCTAAAGAATACACATCTTCATCAATATCTGCTAACTCAGTGAGTAGCTCCTCTTTCTTAAGGCATAACGTTCGGTTGAAGTTATATTCTCCTTTCTTTTCGAGAATAGAAATCACATGCCTGATGACCTCAAGTGATTCTGGGCGAAATGTGAGTATCAATTTGCCAGATTCTTCTGTAATATCAATAGCTGGCATAAGCTAAATCAACCTCGTCTTTCCTGTTAAGAGTTCCTGCATCATGCCTTGCTTTATTTGCTTGGCTTTCGAAAGCTTGGACTCTAGGGCAGAAATCCCGTCATCCATGTCACCTAAGATAGCGGCTATGCGGGTTTGTTCGGTTACAGGTGGAATTTTAACGTCATAAGCTGAAGCTTGCGGTGCTGTTAGTTGAGGAACCCCTGTGCTCTCACTAGAAAACGTAATATGGAGTCTTATGAATTCGCAAACATATCGACAGTCCAACTTAATTTTTGGGATGAGCACTAGTAATCGTCCTATCGCAGCAAATGGTGTATCTCTATATTCTGCATGCCCCACTCCACCTCTTGCTGTGATTGTTATTGCAGGGCTGTCGTAATCACAAGAAGAGCTATATCCATATAATCCTTTATTCCCGATTGCATTCGAATATATAGGGTGAGAAAATGACGGTGATTGAGTATCTGAGTATTCATTAACCCTTAAATCTCCTCCTGCTGTAATAGAGAAAATTTCCCCTAGCGTCTTCTCCACCCAGCCTTCTTTCAGCTTGGGTTTTGCACCTTTTTCCTTTTTCCCTTTTCCTTTTTCCTCTTCCTTCACCCATGGGGAAAGAAGCTCCTGCATTGCCCCTTGTTTGATTTGGCGTTTCTTCTCGATGAGTTGTTCTAGCGACTCAATCAATCCATCCGCATCACTCAACGCCCCAGCAATAGCCTCCTGCTCAGCTAGGGTGGGTGGAAGTGGTAACGGATATTGCTTAAGTTCAACTAAATCAACACCAGTTTGACCAGATGACCTCCTAGAAAGCTTATCTATAAATCTAAATAACCGCTCATTTTTCAAATAATAATAAGCATAGTCATGCACCAATGCATCTTTCGGAGACGCCTTAATAAGTGCTACATTATATGACCCCTTGATCCCCCTTAGAATTTGGAACACTGGAGGACCATACCTTCCGATCATAATATCGTTTTCATCACAGTGGCGGCGAGCTAAAGCCTCTGGAATATATGTAATATATTTATCAGTTTTATAATCTCTGATTTGAATTAACCGAATCTTACCTTTTCCGCTACTACTGGAAAAATATGATTTATCTGGTTGAGAGCCACCATTAAATGAAATGTAGTCCCCTATGACACCTTCCTCCCAATCCTCTGGAATCACCCCAACCTCAGTCTGTTTGTAACCTTCTGCTACCATGAGAAGCCCATCCTTTCTAAGTGTTGTGCAACCTTACCTTCAAGCTCAGCGACATTCTCAGTCAACTTACCAAGTGGTGTTTCGTAACGTTCAGCGAGTTCCTTCACACGTTGGGTCAAGGATTGGCTAATACGATCCATCTCACCGTGAACCTCAGTATCCAAAGTGGCTAACCACTTATCATCCACTGCCAAGACTTTGATCTCAGACTCGGTGAGGGTTGGGTATTTATCGTAAGCTTTCTTATCCAAGTCCGCTTTAGCTTCCTTGAGCGTCTTCTTGGTCGCAGCTAACTTTGCATTGAGGCTCGTCCATTGCTTCAGCACCTTTTCCTCATCCTCAGCAGTGGCATCACCTTTGATTTCTTTAAGGCGTTTGGTCACTTCAGCTTTGTTGATTTTTTCCAATTCAGCAAAAGCCCCCTCTTCTCCACCATGTTCTTCTTCCAGCTCGGTGATCTCAGCATCGATGCCATCTTGTTCAGCTTCCAGATCAGCAATCTGTTGAAGTTCTTCTTTGAAGTAGCGTGCTGTGATCAGTTCCTTAGGTAGTAGATCACATGTCCAACCCTTGTCCTTCTCCTTACCCTTCTTATCCTTCACCAGAATGCGATACGTCTCAGCCTTCCATCCGTCGGCTGCGATCAAATAGGCATCATCCTGCATGGTCTCAGCCCAGTAGTCCATCAGATGCTGGAACACCGCATAATGATCCATCAGTGGCTTTCCTTCATAATGATCTAATAGGTGATCAGATAACTCAGCAATCAATTGTTTCGGCTTACACCCCACACCAAGTTGCTTCAGCTCGGTTGATTTCTCTTCCTTCCAGCTAGTAAAGTGCTGGTTCATTTCATCAATAAAACCAGAGAACTCACTGTGCTCGTAGATCGATGTCTTAATCGCTTGTTTCTCCACTGTGAGAGTCTCGTAGCCATCACGCTTTGGCTTGCACTCCTTACCGTCGTCCGCAGTTTCAAATAAACTCCCTCTCAAACTTGGACAGATCTCCCAATACTGTTCCAAGGCATCAAGGTCACTCGATGGAATCCCACCTTGCAAATGCCCAGCAATATCTTGGATGTCCTCAGCCTCAGAGCTGTCGATGTAACGTGGGATGTTGAGATTGTATTCGTTCTTTTCAATCTCCTCAAAACCAACCATCCTTGCATACCCAGCCATTGGCTCCATTTCCTTAAACGTATCCACAATCTTATGAAGATCACGCTCACGGAGACGGTTCTTATTCCCATCCTTCATGAACCCAGCAGAGGCATCGATCATGAAGATCCCCTTGCGGTTATGAGCATCTTGTTTGTCCAAAATAATCACACAGGCTGGAATACCTGTGCCATAGAACAAGTTAGCAGGAAGTCCAATGATACCTTTGATGTAACCTTTGCGGATAAGCTTTTCACGGATAGCAGCTTCAGCATTACCTCGGAACAACACTCCATGAGGAAGGATACACGCACCCTTACCTGTGGACTTCATCGAACGAATGATGTGTAGCAAGTAAGCATAGTCACCCTGCTTATCTGGTGGTGTGCCGTAATGCTCAAACCGTCCGAACGGATCTCGCTCGGTGTTCACCCCACTCGTCCACTTTTTATCTGAAAATGGTGGGTTGGCTACCACGTAGTCAAATGTCGAAAGACTTGTTTCATCATCTACAAACAAGGGATTCGCCAAGGTATTCCCCTGCTTGATCACCGCTGTAGGGTAATCGTGAAGAATCATATTCATCCTAGCCAAACCAGAGGTAGCGGAATCCATCTCCTGCCCATACAAAGTAATACTCGCCTCAGCCTCAGATCCCACCTTCAACAACAACGACCCAGACCCACATGTTGGATCATAAGCTGTCGTGCTACTCGTTGTCTCTGCTTCACCAATACCGATCACCTGTGCCAAAATACGAGACACCTCAGCAGGTGTGTAGAACTGACCTTTACTCTTACCACTCTCAGTAGCGAAGTGACGCATTAGATACTCATAGGCATCCCCAAGAATGTCATCACCTTCAGAGTTATTCGCTGCAAAGTCCAACTCACGACGTTCAAAGATCGAAATAAGGTTAGTGAGCTTATCCACCATTTCCTTACCCTTACCGAGCTTCTCATCGTCATTGAAGTCAGGCATGTTCCCCAACTTATTTGCTTCCTGTAATGGAGCGATGATGTTCTTGTTAATCTGATCACCAATGTCGGTCTTACCCTTCAAAGCGACCATGTCATCAAAGGTAGCCCCCTCTGGGATAGTAATCGGAGCAAACGGCACCCCTGCATACTTATCCGACACATACTTGATGAACAAAAGCACAAGCACATAGTCCTTATACTGAGAGGCATCCATGCCCCCACGAAGCTCGTCACAAGACGCCCACAATGATGAATAGAGTTCTGATTTCTTAATAGCCATACATAGAAAAAAATTTGAGAGTTCGGCTTCTCAAATCGCTAGGAATTTCTACCATGCTATCTACCACTCTGGCGAGACTTAATCAGCTTTCAAATTAGTTTAGAATTATCAATAATAATAGAGCCAATTATGAAACTAAAGATCACTGAAGAACATAAATACCTTCTAGAGCTAGTGAAGCACGGGAAACTATTCGAAATAATGGAATGGGTAGACTCTGGAAAATCTACTAGAATAACTGATGGATCAAGAAGGAGGCACTCCTTAATTTACCATGCTATTGAGCAAGGCAACCATAGTATGATCATATACATTGTAAAGAATGCTGACTTCTTACCATGGGAAACAGAAAACCTCATCGGCTGGGCTGGAGGACTCCCAAAAGACCTGCGAACTGAAGTCATCAACTTCCTGTTAGATCAAGGTGTGCCACTCGGCTATGCTAGTGCATCTGACATATTTCTAACCTTTGATGATGAGGTGATTGATAGAGCCTTGACGCTGGGATTAACTCTCAGAGGATGTGATGGCTTTGCTGATTGTTTAATCGAGACAAATGTCGCTCGTCCCCTACTCCGTTACTTCCGAACCTACAGGCAAAAATATCCAGATCTAGAAGTCGAAGCTATCATAGCTACAAAATGGTTTGTTCAAAAACGACGTAAAAAAGCATGTGCACTCATGGGGTGGGTTGGAGTAGATAATCACAGAAAAATCAGCAATAGTACTCCATATGAACCTGCTGATAAGTATGATGAATCTATTCTTGATGAGATCAGGCTAGATGAAGACACAGAAGAGTTACTCAAGCTACTTAAAATTAAAATAACACCTGAAATATGGTGGCATTTTTTCAAACTTACAATGTGGTTAGAACCAGAACATCTGGGAGAAGTCTGTAGCTGGATAAAACACCCAGAACAAGTCATACAGAATAGTTGGGAGCAAGCTGAAGAAGCATTGGATTCCGCTATCAGATTTTTCGCTTCAAAAGATGACTATATATATAGCAGTAGAGCAGATCATGAACTTGGACTAATAAAGGCTGCTCAGCACTTAGTATTACTGGGTGTGAAATGTCTTACCAATGATTCTAAATGCTACCGAGACTATAGGTCTCCTATGTATGCTACTAAACATAAGGAGGAAGTAGCTGAACTATGTTGGCTGATGTATGAATGTGGCGATAATGAACAAAAACAACGAGTCTATGAACTAGTAAAGACTCCCCAGCTAAAACGAATTATAAAATGTCATGAACCTCAACTCATACGAGATCTAGGTTTAGCTACTAAGTTTGAAATGCAGCAAGATCATAAAAATGAATCTGCTGAGCGTCTATCCAAGTTTGACCTCAACTACTTCTCTAATATTGTAAAAAATCAATAACATTAAAATAATGAATGGTGGTAGTTAACAGCTCAATTAAATGGTGGTAGTCTTCCCATCTTCTCACAGTATCGTGGCTCCATTTTTCAATAGGTTATATAACCCACCTAACCCAAGTAAAGTGCATCAACTTATGTAGCACTCTTCAGACTTTCTATTCTCTTAATAACCCTCATAACACTAGTTCCGTGCCAGTCACCGTTAGTGTATGATTGAATACCCATAGCATTCAACTCAGCAGCAATCTTCGCATAAGATTGAATACCTCTACCCCGAACGCCTTCAATGTAACCATAGATACTCTTTGCGTGGTGCATAGCTTTCTCCTTCTGTTGTCTCGCCAACTCTTTCCCGTATACACCTAACTTCACCCCACGCTCCTTTGCCATTTTTAAAGCTATCTTAGTCCGCTGGGAAATTCGATCAGCCTCATCTTCTGCGACACATGCCAAGATTCCTATAGTGAGTTTATTGGCACTAGGCATATCACACGCAAGGAAATCCACACCACTAGCCATTAGACCAGTAATGAAATGAACATTACGTGCAAGTCTGTCTAATTTTGCTATGATCAAAACTGCTTTTTGTTTCTTAGCCAATTTAAGTGCTTCAGCTAATTTCACTCTATTAGTTTTTCTACCAGATTCGACTTCTACATATTCTTCTAATAAAATTCCATTTGTCTGAGTGATAAATTCTAGCACAATAGATTTTTGTCCTTCTAGACCTAGTCCAGAAATTCCCTGTCGCTGGGTAGAAACCCTATAGTAAGCAATATATTTAGTAGGTTCATTACAGCTTAACGTTGGTATGGGTGTATTCCTCATATTAATTGGTCCACATTTTTTGAATGCCAATGCAAACCTAAAATCAAAATTATTTGAACTCATCCATTTATAATGTAAACCAAACATATAAAAAGCATGGTGGTAGTATTTTTAGGGGTAAATTTAATTTGTTGAGTTTTTGGGTGGTAGTTAAATCGCTCCCAAATAACCCAAATAACCCAGGTCTGTTGGGTGGGTAGGTATTCTCTATTTCACTTTATATAACCTTAATAGGTTAGCGTATAATCTAACTTATTATCTAGGTGGAACTCAAGATACAGGGTTTATATGAATCCTTACCCTACTGTATTTATACAATATGAATATAAGTTCTCATTATCTGATAACGATGAACCCTACGGTTCTTAATTGATCTAAATCTGAGAAAGTTGATTCGTTTTTTTTGAGATCTCTATTTCACTTCCTAGTTACAGTTATTTCATAACCCAATATATCTAGTGCCCTCTGTGATATAGATTCTATTAAGTCATCAGCATCATCTACCTTACATAATAATCCATCATGTAAACTAACACAGAGGTAGTCAGACTCTATCATGTAATGAGATCCTATAATTAATGATTCAAGCTCCTGGAGGACTAATGCCGTTCCATTATGCTCCCCCTCATCACTGTATGTGCCCATAAGAACATTAGTAACTTCATCCAAAATAGGGTAATATTTGGTTCTTCACACGTGAAGCATGATCGACTCATACCTCAATCGAGCGTATAGGTAGTCTAAATCTCTGATTCCACAAG
>CAKZNV010000147.1 GCA_937132085.1 uncultured Rubritalea sp.
AGCCTTAGTTTTGATGGTGTGGGTGACACCGTTTTAATCCCAACTAACGCGGCGTTAAACAGCTCAAGCTCATTCACTGTTGAATTCTGGATGCGTAGCTCAGACACATCCTCAGGTCAGCATTTGCTAGTGGATAAGTCTCATGGATTCGGGGACACTACAGGATGGTTTTTCCAGTCTGGCTCAGGTAACGGAATCATTGCCTTTGGCCTTGGTAATGGCAGTTCCTTTCCAGGTATCAGTAGTTCCGCCGATCTATTTGACGATACATGGCACCATCTAGCGGGAACGTATGACGGCACAACTATCGAGTTCTTTGTAGATGGAACTTCCCAAGGAAGCTTAGCCGCTGGCACCTACGCAGGTAATACCCGTGACATTCGCATCGGCAGCGCTCGTAATGGCGGTCGCTTCTTCGATGGCGGCATTGATGAATTGCGAATTTCAGATACCGTCCTAGCTCCTTCCGAATTTTTAAATGTTCCAGAGCCATCATCCGTCTTACTCATCGGCTTTGGCAGCCTAGCATTTGCCTTTAGACGCAAACGCCGCTAGAATCCAAGGATCAGAGTCCTCCCCCTCTACGCTAAGAGTGTTCTAAAGAAAAAATTCGACAATCACCTAACTGGACGTTATCCTGTCCACATGACAGCTATAACTTATACAGCAGCTCGTGAGAATCTTGCTTCTACTATGAATCAGGTTTGCGAGAATCACGATCCAGTGATTATCACACGTAAACGTAATCAAGCGGTCGTAATGGTTTCACTAGAGGACTATGAGTCTTTGCAGGAAACAGCATACCTTTTACGTTCTCCAAAGAATGCGACTAGACTCTCTGAGGGAATTGCTCAGCTTGAGAAAGGCGAAGGAGTCATGAAGAGCTTGGACGAACTATTATGATGCTCCAGTTCTCAGACCGAGCTTGGGAAGATTATACCCATTGGCAGCAATATGATCGAAAATGTGTTAAAAAGATTAACGCCCTGCTCACTGATATTGGACGAGATAATCCATATGAAGGAATCGGCAAACCCGAACCTTTAAAGCATGCCTTTTCTGGTTTTTGGTCAAGGCGCATCAATGATGAGCATCGCTTAGTGTATAGAGTTTGTGATGATACCATTCAAATAGCACAAGCAAGATACCATTATTAAACACTAGAATTCCCCCAGTAAAAAACTGAGACTTCATAACACCTAACAAAAAAAGAGCCCCGAGACTAAACCCGGGACTCTCTAAATTTTCTAGGTTACATCGTCCCCCATTAACGATTAGCATTTAACCATTAACAGGGAGCAAAGCTCCCCTTACTTCACCAACTTAGCTAACAGATCATTCATTCTGTTAACCATGTTCTGTGGGTTGTCGATCATTCCTGCTGCGAGAAGCGCATTGTCAGTCAACTGCTGTGCCACTAGGTCAGCGAGCTCTCCGTCTTTGCCTTTTAGAGCAGCTAGGTTCTTGATCACTTCTGACCTTGGGTTCACTTCGAGAACGATCTTAGCCTCTGGAATTTCTTGCCCCATAGCCTTCATCATTGATCTCATCTGTGCGTTAGGCGCATCTTGAGGAGCCAGTGCCGCCACTGGGCTGTCTACAAGTCGCTTGCCTGCTGCTACCTTCTCCACACGATCACCGAGTGCTTCAGCCATCCAGCCTGTTAGAGCTTCGAGTGATTTCTCATCCAGAGCTTCACCTTCAGTCGCTACGTCATCTAGCTCGATGTCTGCACGGTCTGCGCTGATGAGCTTCTTGCCTTTGAACTCAGGCATAGTGTCGAACACATATTGATCCACTGTATCTGTGAAGATCGCTACTTCGATCCCTCTCGCCTTGAATGCTTCAAGGTAAGGCCCATTCTCGATCACGTCACGTGAAGCTCCTACGAGGAAGTAAATCGCCTCTTGGTCTTCCTTCGCTCTATCGATATAGTCAGCAAATGATGTCACCTTACCAGCGTCAGTCATTGTTGATTCAAATCTAAGAAGATTCGCTAGCTGAGCCTGGTGCTCGAAGCTTGTTGCGATTCCCTCTTTGAGGAATCGGCTGAACTTAGCGTAAAATTCTTCATACTTCTCAGAGTCGTCCTTAGCCTGCTTTTCGAGGAACTTTAGGAATCTCTTAGTGATAAGCTTGTTGAGCTTCTGAATAAGCGCACTGTCCTGCATAGTCTCACGAGAGATGTTCAATGGAAGGTCTTCGCTATCGATGACACCTTTGAGGAATCGTAGCCACTCAGGGAGTAGATTCTTAGGCTTAGCATCGATGAGAACCTTACGGCAATATAGTGAAACACCAGCTTCCATCTGCCCCATTCCAAACTGCTCTTGGTTCTCTTGTGGAACGAAAAGTAGTGAGTTGATCGCTAGTGGAGCGTCAGCGCTAAAGTGCATTGTGTAACGTGGCTCATCCCAAGCGTGGCCTACGAACTTGTAAAACTCTGAGTATTCTTCAGTAGTGATGTCATTCTTAGATTTCAGCCAGAGAGCCTCCACCTTATTCACACGCTCACCATTGAGGTTGATCGGGAATGATACGAAATTTGAATACTTCTCAAGGATTTCCTTGATGCGCTCCGCCTTAGCGAATTCCTCTTGGCCTTCCTTAAGCTTAAGAACGATTCTAGCACCACGTGCTACATCAGAACTCTCTTCGATAGTGTAGCCAGTAGCGCCATCACTAGTCCAGACAAGTGACTCACCTGCTTCTGCGTCCCAGCTGTGAGTGTGAACTTCTACTTCATCAGATCCCATAAAGGCACTGTAGAAACCTACACCAAACTGACCAATAACGTCTGCATTGTTATCACCCTTCTCCTTAAGTTGCTCTAAAAACGCCTTAGTTCCTGAGTGAGCGATAGTTCCGAGGTTCTCTGTAAGCTCCGCACGAGTCATTCCAATACCATGATCAGCGATTGTGAGAGTGTTCTTCTCCTCATCAGTAGTGATGGAAATTTCTAGTGGAAGGTCAGCATCATAGACGCTGTTCTCTGTGAGTTGCTTCAGACGGAGCTTCTCTAGTGAGTCTGCTGCGTTTGATACTAGTTCACGGACAAAGATCTCTTTATCAGTATAAAGTGAGTGAATCACGATATCCAGAAGCTGTCTTACCTCTGCCTGAAACCCATGTTTTTCTATTTCTGTTGTAGCCATAATTTTGTAATTTGGTTGATGCGCAGGAACATACGCCTAAGCCCTCCATGATCAAGCCCATTTTAGCGATTTTTATTCAGAACAACCAAGTTAGGTATCTTAACACGATAAGCATTCTAAACCCTGTAGAAGTAACGGATTGAAGCACGAACCACGAAGCATGAAGCCGCAAGTGTTTGACCAAGTTTCACCTAATACCTCAGCTTCACGCTTGCGGCTTCACGCTTTCGCTCCCCGCTCCAAATTATTCAGCCAAACCTTAAAGAGAGATTTAAGATTTATCACCTAGTTTGATCACCGAGCTTTGCAGAGCAGCTAGACTTCTCAAAATCTAAGTTGCCAAAATCTATTTCCCATTGTTGAATCCCCACACAGAAATCCCACCTAGTCATGATCCTAAAATTCTCCCTACTCATCTGCCTCAGCCTACTCACAGTAAGCTGTCACTTCCCATTCTCTGGGAAGCGAGACCAGATAGAGCTCAACGAAATCACTGAGAACGCCCACAAGTTCAAAGCGAAATACGGCACTGACTACCTCATCAAAGGTGACCAAGTCGCCCAGTATGAAGATTTCGATCTCAGCCTCTACAGCGTAAGAAACTGCCCACATACAGATGCCGACATTTACACCTACGAGATCACCAGCAAGGACGGCTACCAAAAACGCCAGATCAGCATCAGCTCAAAAGAAACTGACAAGAAACACTTCTACGCAGAGGACGCCCACTTTTACTACCACTCCAACGGAGCCTACACGATCAATATCTACATGCCTCCACAACTACTTGCAAACAACTCAGCCAATCTCTAACACATCATCATGAACATGCTAAAATCACACGTCGGACGCCTCAGACTCATGAGTATCCTAGATGCTCTCTCCTACATTTACCTCCTCTACTGCGCCATTTATCTCAAGCGTATGTTAGGCGACGACACAGCCATCAGAACTCCCGGCATGGTCCACGGAGTCCTCTTCACCGCCTACTGCTTCACCCTTCTCTTCGCCATGCGACACAAGAAATGGAGCTTCCTCACAGCCACCCTAATCGGCCTAACCTCCATAATCCCCTTCGCCCCCTTCCTCCTAGACAAGTGGCTTAAGGGCGAGGAAAAAGGTGAAAGAGAAAAGGGAAAAGTATAGCTGCAAGCCCCCAACCTTCCAAAGTTCATAAGCTTCATCGTGCACTCATTCGTGAAAATTAGTGCAGATTCGTGGTAAACGCCCCTCAACCGCGGGGCATCAACCCAAGCAAAATTCCGTTTCATCAAGCAGGTTCCGTATATTCCGTGCCTTCCGTGCCTTCCGTGGTCAAAAATCCATCGTCCACCTCCATCAAAAAATCCGTAATAAAAAAGCTCCATCGTCCACCATTCGTGAAAATTAGTGCAGATTCGTGGTAAACGCCCCGCAACCGCAGGGCATCAACCCAAGCAAAATTCTGTTAATTCTGCCCCATTCTGAAAATTCTGTATTAAAGAATCTCCTCAAAGACCCCACCGCCAAGCAGCACTCCATTTTCATAAAACCCACAAATCTGCCCCGGAGTAATCGCTCGCTGTGGTCTAACAAACTCTAACAGCATTCTCCCATCGTCCTGCGGAGTCACCATCACTGGCTCACTCTTCGCTCTGTATCGAGGCTGCGCTTCTATTCTCCTCGCAAATTCTAATGGCTTATTCACCCAAGAAACCGTGCCTACCAAACATTTCTGCGTATAAAGCCCAGGAGTCTCAGACTCATCATAACCTACGATCAGCTCATTGAACTTCGCATTTTTCCCTACCACCACATACGCTAAACCTTCTCTAGGCGATGCCACACCATGCCCCTTTCGCTGCCCTAGTGTGTATAAATGTAATCCCTTGTGTCTGCCAAGTCGCTTGCCAGCCACATCCACAATATTCCCCGGACGATCCGGAACATAATGTCTCAAAAAATCGCTCATCTTCACATTACCGATGAAGCAAATCCCCTGACTATCCTTCTTCTTCGCCGTAGGAAGTTCAAATCTCTCAGCCACCTCACGCACCTCAGGCTTCTGCATTTCTCCACATGGGAAAAGTGCATGCTTCGCCTGATGCTGCTCCATCAGCGCTAAGAAATAACTCTGATCTTTATTGGTGTCAGCACCTCGGAGAATATCCACTGTGCCGTCAGCTCTGTCTCTTCTACGAGCATAGTGACCAGTCGCCACCGCCTCGAATCCCTGCTCTAGAGCATAATCTAAGAACACACCGAACTTCATCTCACGATTACAATACACGTCTGGGTTCGGAGTAATTCCACTGCGATAACCATCTAACAGGTAATCCACGATCCTTTCCTGATATTGCTCTATCAGATCCACCACTCTAAATTCTATCCCCAGCTTCTTCGCCACTGCATGGGCATCATCCACATCTTCCTGCCACGGACAATCACCTGGCACATTGTCTGTGTTGATCCAGTTTTTCATATACGCACCTGTCACCTCATGCCCCTGCTCCAGCATCAGCGCTGCCGCTACGCTTGAGTCCACGCCTCCTGATAAGCCCACTAAGATCTTTGCCATGTCCCAGAAATAAATCCAGTTCGCCTTAATATCCAACTTTATTTTTAACAGAATCGTAAACTTCTTGATTCTCAGCCCATTTCCCGACTAAAAGACGCCTATGTCTGAGAACGCATCTACCGAAAACCAAGCCGAGCAAGAAGGTAAGGAAAAGCCAAACCACATTGCAGGTTGCTTCATCTTCCTCTTCATTCTCGCTACTGTCCTATTCCTAGCCATTTTCTCATGGTGGCAATACCGCGACTACAAAGAAGCGATCATCCAGATCAGTGAAGAAACTCAGAGCAAGACAGAGCTATCATCCACCAGCGATGAAGCCAAGGTCACAGCACTCACCAAAAAAATCTCAGACTTCTCCGACAAGATCCGAAACCGTGAGCAAGCAAGCATGGAGCTCGATAAGGACGAACTCAACCTAGCCATCGCTCACTACGATAAACTAGATAATCTCCAGTCCACTCTCTTTGTTAAAGAAATAACTGACACCCAAATCATCACCGACATCGCCTTCGAAGTCAGAGCTGGATTCGATGGTCAGAGATTCCTCAACGGCGAAATGAAACTACGTCCAGTCATCGCAAAAGGCTCCATTTTCCCAATCGCCGACGAGATTACTCCAGACACAGGCTCTAAAATGCCACCGAAAATGACTAGGGAATTCCCGACTCTCCTCTTCATCTCATACCGTAATGACAAAGAGATAGAAGACGTCTTCCACAAGCTCAGCACTGTAGAGCTCAAAGGCGGCAAAATGATCATCACTAGCGATCCTGACAAAATAGATCCTGATGCCATCCCTGAAGACGTCAGCATGGAAGAAAGCCGCGGTCTCCAGCTCTTCCTCCTCCTCACCTTCATCTTCGTGTCCACACTAGCATTCGTATTCTGGTTTAAGAAGTTTAAGGCTAAACAGATAGCCAAAGACTAAAAATCTCAGCCCTGACTACTAAATACTCTCTACTAACTACTACAGAAAAAATCCCATGGAATCCCACAAAGCATTAAAAGAGGCATTCGAATCATCATCGCCAAAAGTCATCGCTGCCGAGCTAGGGGTTTCACTCTCCCTCGTCTATAAATGGTCTCAGCAACAATCCGAAACTGGATCTGGCAGCAGAAACCCACTCGACCGAGTAGTAGAGCTATATAAAATCACTAACTGTAAACGTATCCTCGAATATATCTGCGAAGAATGTGACGGATACTTTGTCCCTAATCCATCTCATCAAAACAAAGAAGATTACAAAGTCCTCCCAGCTACCAATGAGATCGTAGTTCAGTTCTCTAACTTACTAGCTAGAATCTCCTCAGCAGCACTCGATAACTCAATCGACAACTCAGAAGCTGAAGAGATCCGCCAAAGCTGGGATAAACTAAAAGGCTACACAGAAGGATTCGTCCGCAGTTGCGAAGACGGAGACTTCGAGCTCCTACACGACAAAATCGAAGCCGAAAAGAAACTAGGCCAAGTCCCAGAAGTCCGTAAAACGCTTTATTAAAGGCTAGAGTTTAGTCATCACGTGTAAGCTCTCTTCCCCAACGGGGAATCTTATACCAGCCAAGGGAAAAGTGAAACTGCATCCCTTGGTTTCAAGTAAAGAACAGAGTCGTTCCCTGAATGGGAACTTTATGCGGTTAGGATCTAGCCGCAACTAAAGAAGACGCAATCTCCCTAGCATCATTGTCCGCAGCAATCAACTCATCAAGAGTCTCGCCTTTACTCCAAACATGCTGATCCATTGTCTGGCCTACCACTTTCCAGATATCTGTAAAGCCAATCTGGCCTTCAACAAAGGCATCCACTGCAATTTCATTCGCTGCATTTAGCACTGCTGGCAATGTTCCTCCTTCAGTTCCAGCTCTCATTGCCAGATCTATTGCTGGGAATGCATCTCTTCTAGGTGCTTCAAATTCTAGCTTAGCTAGCTCTGCAAAATCTAATGGCTTAAGCTGGTTTCTCACTCTCTCAGGATACGTCACCGCATACTGAATTGGGAAACACATATCCGTCGTGCTAAGCTGAGCCAGCACGCTACCATCAAGATATTCTACCATCGAGTGCACGATGCTCTGAGGATGCACGATCACATCGACTCTATCCATCTCCACATCGAACAACCAACGAGCTTCGATCATCTCCAAGCCCTTGTTAAATAAGGTCGCTGAATCAATCGTGATTTTACGACCCAT
>CAKZNV010000148.1 GCA_937132085.1 uncultured Rubritalea sp.
CACGTCGTCATCATCTGCAATCCATCGAATTTGATTATTATCTTCTACAGCGGTGTTGATTCGCTGAATATCTTCTGTGGAAAGATAAGGAATCAGAGGCAGGAGTTCCGATACGGCACTGTGTGTTGCGGAGAATCCCCCTGAATCAACTAGATCTAAAATTTTTGACTCTTTATCAGCTTCCTGAATTTTACTGACAATCTCCCGACTATCAACTTGAACAAGAAATACGGACTCAGCTATCGAAATTTTCACGACCCAGTTGTCGTCTTTATTTTTCCAAGTGGCCGAAATACTACTTTCATCGACAGGAGAGTTGAGTTCATCAGATAGCAATCCATAAAAGTAGCCATCCATTAAAAATCTAGAAGATTTTTGATGGTAAAGCTCAAGGGAGTTTATCACCGAAATAGAGTCATGACCTTCAAATGCATCTTTTAATCTGCCATCACTTCCCCAGAAAAAAATAGATCGCTCAGACAGTTCTGGGATGAAATTCAAAATGGAGACATAGATGCAAGCATCCTTGAAGCCTTTATCACTATCCTTATTAAACGGAGCTTGGTTACCAATTGCCATGTGACGGAACTGGTCAACCAATTCGCCTTGGACACATGGGATAATTTCAAAATCAAACTCTTCGGTGTCTTTCAATTGATCTATATGGCTCTCGATATCTATAGCCTCAATACTACTTAAATCTATAGAAAAGGCTGTGATCAGTTGATTTGAAAAAAGCTGTTTTTTCGTTTTTGCAAACTCTCTTTTTTTCTGTGTTTTGATCTCTTCGACAACCAACTCTGGAATTAGAAAGTCAGCGTCGGGTTCGAGCTGTCTCAGGATCTCTCTTCCACCAAGAAAACTATTGAGTCCTTGATTCTTAATCGCGTTCGTATCAAATATTATCAAATCTTTCATACATCGACAGGAACTCTAATGTCGCCCTTCATTAGTTTTGGTAGAAGGGTATCTCGGAGGTTGGTTAGGTTTTGGATTTTTGAGCGGTTATGATCAATTTTTTCGAGACTTACGCCCATTATTAAGCTGAACTGTTCTTCAAATTCTAAGTTTTCGCTCATAGCTAAGGGAATATCAAAAATGTCAGTAGGGGACACCCTTTGATGACTAGAACTTGTTCCACCTGCACGCCCAGAAAGTTCACGAGTATATGCAGGGGTTTTGACTGCACTATAGACGTAACTGAATGTTTCTCCACGCGGCTTGACTACTTGAAACTCTGTAGAGCAAATACTATTTTCAGGCACTAGCTGGATCTGCCATATTCTGGGAGTGCCAGGATTGAGTTTAGAGACCAATATAGAATTAGGAAGAACTTCATATTTATTACTCTTAATTTCTGAGCCATGTTCATTCACGGGCAGCATGCCATTGTCAAAAGCAGGAAGACTGTAATGATTGTATGTTAGGGTAGGATGTTTATCTGGTTTCACAGAAATCTTAATATGCTCAGAGCACTCTGAGATATTGGATACATTCCATCCCTCTGGGATTTCTCCGAGTTCGGAAGGGATCATTTTACCGCCGCTGTCTTTGTAGGGATTGCCGTTTTCATCGGGGAAGTTGAAGTCGATGAACCAGCGTTTGAAGAGGGTTTGTGCAAGGGCTTCCAAGGTCTCGTTCTGCTCGCGTAAAAGCTCGATCTTGTCGTCGAGGCTACCGAGAACGTCGGCGATGGATTTTTGTTCCTTGACGCCTGAGGGGTGGAGAATATTCGTGACTTTTAGTTCAGAAGATTTGATACCTGAAACCGTAGAGCCTGATTCACGAGCTACTAAACGGGATTGCATCAAAGGGGACTGAAGACTGTATTTCAAAAAGCCGTTATCTAGTTTGTCTTCATCGCCTCTGAGAGTGATAATTCTTTGAGCTAGAGCTATTTTCCCCTCAGGGATAAAAGCAACTTCCCCTAATGGAGCTTCTGTAGTAAGGATGACATCTTTTTCATTCGGAATGCCCCTTCGCATCCAAGTGTCATAGTCATCATCTGCAATATATTCTTGAGTTGGGTATATTCGGCCATTTTTAACAACTTTAGCAGTTATTAATGGGATTCCAGATGTTGTTTTTGTGGGAGTCTTCCCTCTATAGTCGATAAAATCTGAGACTACCTGATTTAACGGTAGATTGAGCCACCCATTAGGAATCCATTCCCCATCCTCACTCAGATAAAATCCCTCTCGTGTTTCTTCTGTTATGCTCATGAGTAAGAAAGTTAGAGAGTGATACTAATGCCCACCTTTGACAGTTGGGTTTGGATTTCTTCGTTCAGCTCGTTTTCTCTTTGAATCTGAGCCGTGAGCTTACCAGTAAGATCGTCGATTTTGTCTTGGTAGGGGATGCCGTCGTCCTCTTCATCTGGAATGCCGACGTAGCGGCCTGGGGTGAGAATGAAGTTGTGCTTTTCGATGTCTGCTAGGCTGGCTGACTTGCAGTAGCCTTTCTCATCCTCGTAAGCTTCATCTCCCTTTTTCCAGTTGAGATAGGAATCGCGGATTTTTGCCACATCTTCCTCCGCGAAGGCACGGTGAGTGCGGTCTTCCATGTAGCCCATGGTTGAGGCATCGATGAAGAGCGTTTCTTGTTTGGTGCGTCCGCGACGGAGGAACCAAATACAGGCGGGAATCCCCGTGTTGTAGAAAAGCTGTTTAGGGAGAGCGACGATACAGTCGACGAGGTTGGCTCGGACTAGAGCCTCGCGAATCTCGCCTTCACCTGATTGATTTGACGATAGTGAGCCATTGGCAAGAACCAGTGAGCACGTTCCCGTAGGGGCGGTGTGGTAGAGCATGTGCTGAATCCAGCCGTAGTTGGCATTGCCTTTGGGTGGTGTGCCATATTGCCAGCGAGCATCGCCTTGGAGTAGATCTACTCCCCATTCGTCTTGGTTGAAGGGTGGGTTGGCAATGATGAAGTCGGCCTTGAGGTCACGGTGTTCATCCTTGAGGAATGAGCCTTCGGCATTCCACTTGATACCACTTCCATCGATGCCACGAATCGCAAGGTTCATGCGTGAGAGCTTCCAAGTGGTTTGGTTGCTCTCCTGACCGTAGAGCGAAATGTCATCGAGTCCGCCACCGTGTTCTTGCACGAATTTTTCTGACATCACGAACATTCCACCCGATCCACAAGCAGGATCATAGACTCGCCCCTTGTAAGGCTCGATCATCTCGACCATGAGACGCACAATAGACTTCGGCGTGTAGAACTGTCCGCCTTTCTTTCCCTCCGCATTAGCAAACTCACCGAGGAAATACTCGTAAACACGACCTAGCAGATCTTTGCTCTTCGCCGCCGCGTCACCAATGGCAGTGTCAGCGATGAGGTCGATCAGTCCACCGAGAGTTGCTTGGTCTAGATTCTCCTTAGCATAGATTTTCGGTAGCACTCCTTTGAGTGTCGGGTTCTCCCGCTCGATGGCATCCATAGCCGCATCGAGTGTTTTACCAATAGTTGGTAGCTTAGATGCATTGTGAACCGTCTCCCATCGTGCCTCCTGCGGCACCCAGAAAACACCACCACCCGCGTAGAAGTCACGGTCTTCGAGATCAATATACTCACCGTCTCCAAAGTCCGTTTCCCCAGCCTTCAGCTTTTCACGGTATTCCTCGAAGGAATCAGAAATGTATTTGAGGAAGATAAGCCCAAGCACCACGTGCTTATACTCCGCCGCATCGATGTTCTTACGAAGTTTGTCCGCCGCCTTGAAAAGCTGTTTTTCAAAAGGTTCGCTACTTTTTGCTGTTTTCTTTTTTGCCATTTGTTTTGATTACGAAATTTGGTCACACCTAATGGTGATTTTAATAGGCATATACTACGGAATTCCAAAGCACCGTCAAAGGAATATGACAGATTCGTTAGATTACTTATCGTTCTCCGAAAAATGACCTCAGAATACGCAATTTTTCTGCCTATTTAGGCAAGTTTAGCACACGGGGTGAGACAAATAGCGGGGGTGGGAGAAAAAATGATGAATTTTGAGTGAGGAGTGTTGAATTATTGACCTTGGGTCACAAAAAGAAGAAGCACGACTGATACGATGATCAGACGTGCTTCCAGTGTATAGGGAAGAATTTTGGCTCCTCTCCGTATAGCCCACACAACGACGCTCAGAAGTTGGTTCCCACCAGAGCTTCCTACCTCCGTGTGCAGTTCTATTTTATGGGGAATGAATGAATTTGCAAGGTGAAGAACTTAGTCCTGGCTCGGTTTGTCTTCCTTCTTTTCCCATGAGTCGGGTGTGAGGGCATCGTTAAGCTTGTCATCGGGATTGATTCCTTTGAGGTGACCTATAGTGTAGTAGAGAAAAGTGATGATCCCAAAGATACCAAAACCGAACTGTGCTTTCAGGCTGATCTTTGAGCAATGCTTCCAGCCCATGATTCCAAATACTACAATAACAACGCCAAGAATGGCTTGTCTGATGACTTGAATTTCCTCAATGTCTTTGGGGTCGCTCCAGATGGCAGTCATGATGGAGATGGACACCACGGAATAGATGGCTGTAGCGACCATGGCGTAGAAGGTGAAACCGCCCGCTTTGTGAATGCCGTTTCGCCCTGAGGAATCTTTGGCGAAGAATGAACGCTCTGGCTCTTCGTAGCGGCTACGTTCTTTTCTCCGTTCCTTGAGGGCTTTTCGTTCTTCTTTCTTCCTTTGCTTGAGTTGTCGTTTCTCTTCGAGGAGAAGTTGGTATTTTTCCTTTTCGAGTGCTCGTTGCTCTGCATTGGAGAGTTCTGATTTACGTTGTTCAAGAGCTTTGACTTCGGCTTCTAACTCCTCAGCCCTCTTTTCCATCTCCCGTAAATTTTCCAAATCAAAACTCATGATCTATCAAAACACAAAGGCTCAGATAGTGTCAAACTCTCTGAGCCCTGAAGTGTAGATTTTGTGATGTAGCTTTCCTAACGAGACTGTTGCTGTGTGGGTTCTCGCTTGTTAGCAAATAGTTCTTCTAGCTTGTGGATTGCTGAAGTCTGGCCGTCCACAAATCCATGAAGTTTTCCTTGCTCGAAGCCTTCTTGGTAGCCTCTGCAAAAGAGAGGGTGTTTTCGCATAGCTTTCTCTTGGGCTTCTCTTTCTGCGGCTTTCGTTTGCTGCTTCTTTTGCTCAGCAACTTTAGCTTTCTCCTGTTCTGTGAGAGGCTTAGATGTTCTCCCTGCGATATTGTTCCATAGTTTCATAACAATAGACAATACGTGGCAGATAGAGACTTCATCCGAAGGGTGTGTTTTTTTGTTACAGTGGACAAGTGAAGTCCATGATGGGCTGAGAACGTTTAAGTATGGATAAAATAGTTCGCATCTCATCACACACACCACTTTCATTAGAAAAGATAGCCGATACTAAACATTGGCAGACCTGTTATGAGGGATTTGGAAAAGGGCTAGCCATTTTGGGGGCTGAAGGAGAGCTAGAAGCTCTTCAGGTGCTTATAGCCGAGCATTGTCGAGGAGGTATGACACGTGGCTTTGCTGACCGTTTGTTGTGGGTATATTGTCTCCACGTTGATTCGCGATTGGCTGAATTGGCATTACGTTCTCTATCTCCAACTCATTCTGAAACTATAGGTTTTGAATGGCTGTCTGAAGTTCGGAGACGGAACTTTATACGGCTACTAATAGAAAGGCTTGCGGAACCTAATATGGAACGCTCTCGGCACTTTATACAACTGGTTGTGTCGATTGCTAATCGCGGACTGGGAAGTGAAAGTGAAGGCGAGATGGTTTTAGCTGGGGCTTTACTGTCATCAACTAGCTTGCCTCCTGAGGTGGTTAAATGGCTCCCGTTGGAGTCTCCTAAAGCACGGAAATGGCGTGCAATGTCAGTGTGCTTCAAGGGTGAGAGGTTTCTGGGTAAGCCATTACGGGTTCATCTTCTGCACCAAATCTTGGTGTGTGAACCTCTGGATGTTGCTGTGATTGCCGAGAAAGCATTGGCATGCCTGTATCATTTAGATGGAGACTATTCTTACCAATACAGTGAACCATCCGAAGTGAAATCGATGTTTTCACATATGCTCTGTGAAACACCTGATAGAAAAGAGAAGTCTTATGTAGTGGTGATGCAGTGGCGAGGATACCAAGTCGATAGCTGCCTGACGGATACACGCAAGGCAGTTAGGAGTGAGGTTGAAAAGTTTTTAAAGAATACACCGCCAGCTGATATTCGGGAGTTCATGAATATGGAGTTATTCAGCCTGAGTGGTGAGCAATTTGACCGAACTGGGCTGCCGATTGAATATAGCTTAACGCGTGCTCAAATTCACGCTTCATATTACCCTATGGCCATTGATCATGTTGATTTTTACCGTAAATATCGTGATGAGGAATTGGGTGAGAAAATGGTGAGTTTTCTTAATGAGATTTGCTCGGAGACCTATCTGCGAACTTTCGGGTTAGAGTCCCTAGATAGAGCATGGGTAGATGAGGTGGTGATCGAAATGCTTGAATGCTTTCCTTTCAATGTGAGGCGACGGTTAGCAGAATCACGACTTCAATGTGATATGTATTTTCATCATTTCCTCCAGCCTGGTCTACCTTTGCATTCGTTGGATGCTATTAAATATGTAGATTGGGATAGGTATCAAGAGTTAGCGTCACCTGAAGATGTTGAAAAGGCGATTTCGTATCTAGCGAGAATTTCCAGACTCAACCTGAGTATGCAAGATAACTTTCGTGAAAAGTTTGGAATAGAGCCTCAGGTGCTGGATTAGAAAATTGAACCATAGGAAAAAGGAATGATGAACTTTGTTGCTATTGATTTTGAGACTGCCACATTTTCGCGATCGAGTGCATGTGCTGTCGGTATAGTCACCGTTGAGAACGGAAGAGTGATAGACCGCTATTATTCTCTTATTAAGCCTCCTAAGAATTTCTACTATTGGCAAAGTGTTAAAGTGCATGGAATACAGGCGAAAGATACGGAGAATGCTCCAGTATTTACAGAGGTTTATCCTGAGATTTTGAAGCGACTAGCTGGACAAGTGGTAGTAGCACATAACGAGTCGTTTGACCGAATAGTTTTGAAAGAGTGCATGGCGGCTGAAGGAGTGACAAGTTTGAAGGTCAATACAGATGAACCTTGGGAGTGCACACTAAAAATCTACAGAGAGAAAGGATTCAAGCCCTGTAGATTGAGTGATTGCTGTGATGCTCTAGGAATAGAACTAGAGCATCACCAAGCTTTATCCGATGCTATGGCATGTGCTGAGCTGTATTTGAGGAGGTGAAGAGTTTGGAGTGGGATTTTGTTTGCTGGTCTAGTTGCTAAGGTATTGTGTAAGGCGTGAAACAAGTTGTTTATGCCTGATTTGCATCATTTCTAAGCTCCAAGAGGGAGTGCTATTAGCCAGTTCTATTACAGAGGTGAATTTACTCTCTTTATATCTCGGTCTTTTTATCTCTTCGTAGGAACCATTGCTGATAGATCGGTTTATATCAAATTCTAGGACTATCAGATTTCCTAATTGATGAAGTTGATCGCCCCATTCTTTGTGAATTTTTTCACGTTCTACTAGATTCTCATGATTTGCTGACTCTATGTGCTCAATGTCGATTCGAGTATCGAAAAGAATTTGATGCAAGAGTTTTGCATTTTTGTTAGGATTCTTTAGTTCATCTAGCATGGCGTCGACGCGGAAGATGAGGTTCTTAGCTCTTGGGATGTGTGCAAAAGGGTGGGTATTGAGGGCGTGTTGAATTGAGGAGCTAAGGCTACGTCGATGATGCTGGATGAAGCTCAGTAGTTCATTCAATGGAAGTTTAAACTCAGGGTTTAACATGTTCTTCATTATCGAGGCAACTAGGGTGTGACACTGTGAGACGGCTTTTTTGTTCGTGATACTATAGATGGTAAGTAATTTTGAAAATTCAGTAATGAAACTTTCTAGCTCTTCTGCTGAAGGCTTATACGCATAGCGGAAGACATGCTGAACAAGATAGTATCTCCCGTAGCGACTATACCAAATGAAGTGAGACAAAGCTTGTGTTTCTGCCGAGAGGTTTGAGTAATCAGTATTGTGCCAATCAAAGAGTAGGTCGATGATGTCGTTTAGTTTGTCGATAGTTAATTGAACCTTACAGCAGGTATCTTTATGTAGACCTTCCCAACGGTTAACGTCTAACATAGTGTCGAAAAATCGTTCAAAGAATGTAGTGCCAGCAAGACTACGGTTGGAAACACTGAGATCAGCTTCCGAGATAACTATCTGTTGAGCTACTCTTAGCACGTCTTCCATGCTTACTATTTTCTTGCCAGTTTCTTGGTTGTTTCTGTCGATTTTTTCGTAGAGTAGACATATTTTTTCAAAGATTTTGTCGGAGGAACCTGGAATTGTTTCTCGTAAATAGTCGTAGTATCTAACTTTGAAAATATCGCCCCCGTTGAGATCCATGCCAGAGGTATTGATCGAGTCGAAGATCTGGAGTGTTTTTGATAGATTTGCTCTTGTTTCAATGACAACAAAGTAGACCTGACTGCAAAGGTATTTTGCAAAAGATGTTACGTTACTATTTATCAGAGAATGTTCAGTTTCTGGACTTAATAGGTCATTGTCAGCGGCGAGTTCTTCAAGAATAAATTTTAACCTCAACAGGTAGATGTTTAGCTCATCATCTGGTTGTGCATCTGCCTCGCAACTAAGAGCTCGGTCGAGGTATGTTTGCATCACCCCACCGCTGACGGAGGTGACAAGCCGATCGTTAAATATCACTTCCTCATTCCATAATGGAAGCTCAGGATGTAGTAGTTGTAGAGCTTTGAGGATTAGAATCAGGGTTGTAGAGCGTTGTTGTCCGTCAATGATATCTTGTTGGGTTGAAATCTGTGATTCCTCTGTAGGCACGGGAGCCGAGAGCTGCACAGTTCCAACAAACATAGGTTCGTGTATAGCTCTTCCATTTCTGCCGAAAAATGAAGCAAGTAGGTCGTTGAGTAAGCGTCTGACCTCAGGTTTTTCCCATGCATACGCTCTTTGATAGACAGGGACTTGTAGCGTGTTATTAGGCCTCCATAATATGTCGTGAGGACTTTGGGTGTTGTGAAGAAGGGTGCAGCTTCGAGCGTTGATTTCAAATGATTGTTTCTTCTGAAAATACTCTCTATACTCGTCATGAAGAGCAATCAATCTATTCCGATTCTCTCCTGGGATTCCATGAAAAGCCCCCCTTTTTTTGTAGGTGAGGTAGTCTTGCTCCTTGAGATCAATAAAGCTTATCTTGCAGCCCCATGTCGAATCATCAGGGCTGAAGATCTCTGATTCTTTACTACTTATCTCTAAAGTGAATTGTGTTACAGGCCTCGGGATACTTGTAGCTAAGCCCAAGGCTATGATTTTAAAACCATCAGATACAGCAATCAAATCACCCTCTTTGATTCGTTCAAAGAGGTGTGTATTTCTGTTGGTGAAAACTATGTTGTTTCTTCTAAATAGGTCTATAATCGAACTCTCAACTGTTCCTGTATGGCTCCATCGAGACCCTACTTTCCAGACGTTTTGGGAGGATGGGGGCTTTGTGTGCGTTTGTGAAGTTGACTCAATGTTCATGTAATTCTGTAATCTATTAGCTAGTTTGGATTGGATGGTCAATGAAGATCTCTAGTTAGACTCTGTTCAATAGATCAACTGCGAGCGAGTGGTTCCAGTTAGTCACGTTTTTACGGATACGAACTATATCAAGTATCCACCAGATGCCTATTCCACCCATGGTGCACCAGAAAAGAATTTGAAGAAACCACTTGCTGTAATAGAGGTA
>CAKZNV010000149.1 GCA_937132085.1 uncultured Rubritalea sp.
AGGTGATTTCGTTGATTCCTGACTTCATCCCAGGCCAAAGCTTAGGAGAGGCACCACAAGACTAGGCTACGACCCCTTATAGGTATCAAGCTGACACCTGTGCTTTTATTTTGAGGAGAATAGTAACTGTTACTAATCTCTTGTTAATTCAATTAGCTGCAATTCAATTATTGGGCGTTTGGGTTAAATCAAAATCAACCATTTAAAATATGAAAAAACACACATTAGCAACTACTATACTCACTCTAGCTCTTGCTAGCGCATCACAGGCAGCAGTCATAGCAACAACTAGTTATGAAGCAGCTGAAGGTTTCACTAATGCTGTTACTGGAGGCTATAGCGTCACTACTGGCGGAGCTCTGTGGACATCTGGAGATGCTGGTAACTACGCTGGAGTATGGGATGGAATGGCGTCAGAGCCAGATGGAGCATTCACTGCTGTAATTGGTAATGCAGGTCACTGGCTTGCTGTTGACCCTACTGGTTCAGGTGGAGTGGGCACTATGTCATTCCAGTGGGATGAGTATTCAGGTAGCAGCGCAGGAGGAAGTTTCTCAGTTCAGTGGACTACAGACGTAATTAACGGCACAGAAACATGGACTACTGCAGAAAGCATCGCTCAGACTGGAGCAGCAAATAGCGGCTTCATACAGGAGAATGTTGTCATCGATCAAGCTGGTGATGTTAAGGTTCGTATCGTTATGGATGCAGGATCAGGTAATGGTTCTAGCTTTGACCTTATGAGCGTCACAGATTTCACACCAGTTCCAGAGCCATCATCAACAGCTCTTCTCGGACTAGGCGGACTCGCTCTCATCCTCAGAAGACGCAAGTAATAAAAATTTAGTTAATACACGTATTTTAGTTTCATGTATTTACTCCCTTCCGCTTTCAGTGGAGGGGAGTTTTTTTGTTTAAGCCAAACTTAATCGGTGTAAAAAAGTGGGGTGAGAAGTAGGTCTAAACTGATTTTTTAATGACTATTGCATTAGTTTGGATGCTTTCGGTAAAGCCACTTTGTTAGTTGTCACCCAATGGATCATTTGTTGTTTGAATGAGCTGGCGAGTTTGGGCATTTTACTAGCGAGATTGTTTTGCTCTGTTGGGTCATCTGTTAGATTGTAGAGTTCTTGTTTTCCATTGTTGATGAAGTTGATGTATTTCATCTGACCTTTTTTCATCATGATACAGGGAGCGTGTTTATAGGTGCCGGCTATATACCAGATTAGCATTCTCTGATCTGCTGAGATTTCTTTACCTCCTCTAACGATAGGTAGGATACTGTCGCCATCTAACTGACCTTTATAATCATTAATTTCAGCTAGGTCGAGGAGGGTCGGAAAGTAGTCGAGCACAGTGATGTTCTCTGAACGGACTGCTGGTTTAAACGTTCCTTTCCAATTGATGAATGCTGGCACTTTGATACCCCCTTCATAGATCTGACCTTTAGCCTCACGAAGCTGATTGGTGTAGCTCTGGAGTGAATTATAACCATTTTCTGAAGTGAAAATAATCACGGTGTTCTCAGGTAGTCCTGCTTTATCGAGATACGTTATTAGTCTTCCAACGTTGGTGTCGATCCGTTCTATCATCGTAGCATAAGCTGCTACTTCTTTGCAGGCGTCAGCGCTTTGGTTTGTGCCTTCGTAGATTCGATAATGTAACGCAGTAATCTAGGCACCTTTGGACAAGTCAAGAATTCTGTGAGCAAAATCCATGGCTCACGTCGCTTTATACGTAATGAAATTTAATTTAATACTGACATTCGTTATGGCGTCGTCGATGGCATTGCATTCTCAAGTAAGAGAAGATATCGCTCTGTCAAAGGACAAGACAGGCATGAAATGGGTGGCTCCATTTGATGATGCTACCGCTAAGGCGAAGAAGGATCAACGGATTTTAATGGTGAAACCGATCGCCTTTGGCACCGATAATAAAGGCTGCTGGTGACCAGCAGGTGAGGTGCTCCGTGTGGGCCCTTTTTGTGATCCGCAGATCGTTTCTCTCTCTAATCGTCGCTTTATCCCTTTTGCCTTCGATCTCAGTAATAAAGGAGGTTTATTCGATCCTACGGCTAGAAAAGCAGTGGTAGCTGTGTCGCCTGAACTAGGAGGAAATGGGGTTCCGACTCCTGATGTTTTGTTCATGACAGCAGATGGTAAGCTGCTAGCTAGGGTGAGTAACTATGCATCTGAAGCTGAATTTCTAGAGGTAATGAAGCAGGTGCTGACTGATCATCCAGAGTGTAATAAAGCGAGTAAGGAAGAGCTAGCAGCCACAACTCCACTTGAACGTGGACGAGTTGCGTTTGAGCTGAATGACTTCACGACTGCTAAAAAAGAGCTTAGCGCATTGGAGTCTGATGAGAGTAAAATATTGCTGTCACAAATAGCTCGCTATGCGCAAGACTGGAAGACAGCGGAAAGGCATCTATCTGATATTACTACTGATGAATGGAAAGATGATGTGCAGATGGAACGCGTGAGGATGCACGTGGCAAATTCAGAATTTGAAAAGGCAATCAAGCTAGCGGATCTAATTCACCAAAAAAGTAATCGCTACACTGAAGCCAGATATTTCAAAGGAGTGGCTCAGAGTTTCAATGGTGAAAGTAAGTTAGCACTAGCAACTTGGAAGGAGCTCTTCCTTAGTCAAAAAGAGCATGATAACTGGGTCTACCGCACAGACTGGGCTTACAGTCAGACTATTCAGAAGGAGAAGAAGTTGATGTCTACTACTGGCAAACGAGTTTCACTACTGGGCAGAATAGGCTATATGGGACGGAGTAATCCAGATCTAGTCAAGCCAAAGGCGAAATAATAATCTTAGACAATCGTTGCCGCTATTTATTTGCTTTCTCAAAAAGCTTGAGATGTGGCCAGCGGAAACCTTTCTTCTTTCTGTAGTTAATCTTCCTATGATTCAGTTGCTCGTCCTGAAAGGCATCGAGATTGTTTTTATCTAGGAAAGGGTCTTTGATTTCTTTTTGGAATGCTTTCATTGCTGCGATGAGTTCATCTTTTTTAGCCTGATGCTCTTTTGACTCAGCGAGATTCTTCCACTCGTATGGGTC
>CAKZNV010000150.1 GCA_937132085.1 uncultured Rubritalea sp.
CTCCGTATCGTCCAAGTCATGTGATGTAAAAAGATCTATTACGAGGAAAGGCAAAAACCGCTCTGCGAATCTCTCGCAGCTGGCTTTCTGTTTCTCTCGTCCTCCCGTTGGCCGGTGAGGCGGGCGCAATCTACATAAAACCAAAAATAAGTCAACCTCTCTCTCCCTTTTATTTGATTCTTTTTTTAGAACTTTTATAAAACACTGAATTACCAACGAAACCAAACACACCGATAAAAGAAGAAAGGATTCAACCTCTAGCAAACAAGTTCAGATAAGTTAAACAGTATCGCCAATACTCCCCCCTTCATCTAAAAACAACACTAAGACCTCATCGAAAACCATGTAACAACCTAACAAACAGCACCTAAAGGCCTTTCATAGCCATCTCAAAACAACCATATAGAGCTGCTTCTCCACCTAAGATCGGCTTCACGATATAATCATTAGGGACTGACCAATAACCACCTACAAGACTTTCAAACTCCTCCACAATCATAGGGAGTAAATGATCCTGCTTCATCACACCACCTCCTAGAATTATCCTCTCAGGAGACATAACTGCAATCAAGGTCTGACAAAGAGAAGCTAGATACTTCGCCTCTAGCCTCCAAGCTGGGTGATCAGCTGGTAAATTTTGCGCTTTTTCACCCCACCGTTCGTTAATAGCCGTTCCACTAGCCAAACCTTCAGCACAGTTTTTATGATAAGGACAGACCCCAGAGAAACTATCGTGCGCATGAATAGACATATGACCGATTTCAGGATGCACGAGACCATTTACAACTTTACCATTAGTAACGACTCCACCACCAATCCCGGTTCCGATGGTTATATATACGTAAGAGTTCAGATTTTGAGCAGCCCCCTTCATTCCCTCACCGATCGCCGAAGCATTCACATCAGTGTCGAGAGCAATAGTAATTCCATCAAAAGCCCGTTCCAGCTCTACTACTATATTGGCGCCTTCCCACCCTTTTTTCGGAGTAGGTAGAATCTCACCATATCGCTCCGACTCAGCATTCACAGTAATAGGACCAAACATACCAACACCGAGTGCTAATAGCTCCCCAAACTGTGACTCCAAGCGCTTAAAATAATCAACGGTTCTCGCCAGAGTTTCAATAGGGCTAGTTGTAGGAAACTCAGTTTGATCTAAAATGCGACCGGATAAATCGAAAATAGCACAAACAAATTTGGTGCCCCCTCCCTCAATAGCTCCGATCACCTTATTTACATTCACGGTGTTAGTATTCATATTAAAATTGATTTATTTCTTTAGCATCGTCTCCCAAAGCCTGTCTTTAAGTGCATTTTCAGCAGCAGACGCTTCAGCGTTTTTCTTATTTGACCCAACACCGCTAGCAAGCTGCTCACCCTGCCAAAAAACAGCCACTTTAAATTCTTTGTCATGATCAGGACCAGATTCACTATTAACCACATAAATAGGACTCTCTGGAACTATAGCTTGAAGCGTTTCCTGCAGTTTACCTTTAGGATTCTTCTCTACAGGACTTTCACCGAGCTCAAGAACACTATCTTTCGTGATTTTTAAAATCACTTCCTTAGCCACCTCAAACCCCCCATCCAAATAAATCGCCCCGAGCATAGCCTCAAAAGCATCCGCAAGAGTGGAAGCTCTATCTCTACCCCCACTTGACTCTTCACCTTTTCCTAACATAATATAGGAACCTAGATCGATTGACTTCGCAAATGTAAACAACGCCGTCTTTGACACGAGCCTAGCGCGCATCTTTGTAAGATCCCCTTCAGTAAAGCCAGGGAACATCGAATAAAGATGACACGTCAGTGACAATTCCAAAACCGCATCACCCAAGAACTCCAAACGTTGATTATCAAAGTGGGGTCGCTGGGTTTCGTATGCCAAACTAGGATGAGTTAGAGCTTCAGCCAACAATAAAGCGTTACGAAATTTATATCCGAGTTTATTTTCAAGAGTTACCATTTAAATGTAAAAGTTATATATCAAAGAATATACATTTTAAGAGGAGACAAACAAACAAAAAAAAATGGGGTGACTGACGGGGCTTGAACCCGCGACAACCGGAATCACAATCCGTAGAATTTTGTTAATTTGTCCTTCATAGATTGTAATCTAAAGGCTGTTAGGTGTAAAACATTTTTTAAACATGCTTAGAAAGTCACAGTTTGAAGTCGTCGGGATACCACCTAGGGGATACCACCTACTTCTGCACAAATTTAGCTAATGTATCGATTACACCCTTCTGTAAATTCAGATGGCTTTGATGTAAAGTCTTGCGATCATCCTCACATTTTACAGAGCTCTTTTCGAGCGCTCTAATACGATCTCGCTGTGACTCCAGATGATCATCCTGAGCCTTGAATAGCCGCTTCCCGATTATCCATAGCGCTGCAACGCTAATCCCCAGGACGGGAGATACTTCCACCAATTTCTCAACAAGACTACTTTCCATTTTCTACAAGATAATAGTTAAAGGACTTCTGGCCTAGCTTTTTGAGTTCGTGACGCACCAGAGCGTAAAAAGCTGGCCACTGTGATGGCGGAACTGTCTGGCAACCTGCGGAGCTCGTAGTTGTTCGCCCTCCTCGATGCAGATTGATCCAGAATCTATTTCGTCCTTTATCAGTGAATCTACCACCTCCAAGAGATCTACCATTACCGTGGCCACCGTCACGCTGCACGATGACATCGCTAGCCTGGCGGAATGCTAGATGGCCAGATTTACGCCCGTAACCGTGATAACCTGGAATATACTTAACCACCTGAGGACACTCTAGCACTGCTCTGCCAGCCTTATATCGACTAGGATCAGTATTACCATTGAAGCTAGTGAAGCACGTTGGAGACATGACGAAGAGGGCATCGTCGTAGATCCCTCTATCGTTCTTAGCGAGCCTCCCCATCGAGTTGAGATAATAACCTCGAACACCGACCACCACCACCGTAGATAGATCTCTGTCATTCCAGAGTCCCTGGTCGATAAGCATGTCGATGATTGTCTCCTGCGTGGCTTGAGGAGTAGAGCGTGGCTTGATTCCCATAATATAAATTTGTTAGAATGATTTGTTAGACTACTTAGTCCCCAGCGCTTCCTGCTCTCCAGACTTCGCAGAATCGACCGTCCTCGATGCCTCCAGCTCCCACTCTCCCATGACGTTGCCGTCCTCATCGATGTAGGCCCCACGAGCATATCCAGTCTCTCCACTCTCTTCGACCCTCAGACCTGCTTTAGCTCCAGTCACTGGATCCTTGATCGAGACTCCACCGCTGATATTTAGACCTTGCAGCAGCTGCGAATTACATGAGGTGAAGAACGTGCCGACACCTACCCAGAAGCCCAGGAGAATAAGCCTGACACCCTGCTCAGGCGTCACAGTCTTCTCGATCCAGCTCCACAGCATAGGCACAGCCACAGTCAGCATCGTGTTAAATGAATCCATCACACCCGCATCGACATAATCAGAAGCCACCAAGATCGCTCCCACAGCTCCAAAAGCCTTGCGAATTAGAGACGTAACCTTGCGCCACGACGCTTTAATATAAATAGCATAAGCCACGAGCACGATCGCCACGAACGCCGAGACCAAAGCTGGAACGCTATAGCCAGTTAGAAAACCTAACCCAGCCAGGAACGTAAATAAAACTCCACCTAGTTCACGGAGCTGACCAGCTAATACACCTTCTGATTTTGAAATATCCATGACTTTTCCGCCATGTCAAAAGATCCACCAGATCTCTTTTATTAAGTCACCTGAAAATCCCCCACCACAGCCTTATGATCAGACGCTCCACGACTGTCTGTGAACATTAAATCCGCACCGTATTTCGTTATGCCACCTGTCTGCGCCACCTCAGAATCTGCAATCTCGGATGCTATTGCTGTGATACCAGCCGAATGAGCAATATGATCTACTGTTACAGGCGCTACAATAGCCGAGTTGGGTGTGTTCTCCCACATAGTGACAGCACTTCCAGCTAGATTTGTAGGAGTCAGAACACTGAATCCATGCGCTTCATATTGCGTATATGGAGGGGTGCCGACATCAATAGGATGAGCAATATCTTCACCAACAGGCAGCGAATTTATATTTGCAGGTGTAGAGTATGATGTAGCATGTGTAATACCTCCCCCTTCATTATGATCACCCATCACAACGATTTCTAATTCGGGGTAAATAGATTTACGATCCTCAATATATTTAAAATACCGCTCAGTTTCCACTGCTCGCTCATAACCTTGCGTTGGATTGGTCACGCTGCAAGGAGGTGTTAGGCAGTATGTCCATTTATGTAAACCTAGAAATCCGACACGCTTACCATCTATCATCACCTCGATATAAACGGCTGGTCTTTTTAGCTCATTGCTGCCGTATGGCGATTCCACCACATCTCTAAAAATGATCGGATACTTACTAAACATGCCAATATCCAAAGCACTGTGATCACTTAAATAATGATCAACATAGCCATTCTCCGCCACAAAGGTATCCGTCAAAATATCACGTGCTTGCGAACGAATCTCAGTCAAACACAGAACGTCTGGTCGATACCTTTTTACACCAGCATCTACTGCTAGGTAATGAGCGTTCTTCGTCGTCGCCTCAAAATTAAAAATATTGAAGCTCATTGCTCTAAAGTTGTTAACCTTAGACTTTCCTAACTCAGCTTCAATCTGTGCTCTATCAGTAGATTTATCAGCACTGAAAACAACCATATACTCAAACTCCAGAGGCGTATGCAGTGCAATAGTCCCCTCACTTCGCGCAGCACCTACATAAAATGAATCAAAAATATCAGGGCGGCCAGATGGTGCAAAATTATCAGTATCAGGATTACTAATGTTGTTCGTATCCAAATCAATACAAACCCCATTGACAGCGAATTTCATACCTTTCTCAGTCATGAAAGTAGCCTCCTGCGACCAGACATTAGCAGGCCTCTTGTAAACAGACGAACCCACACGCTGCGACCCAGCTTTCGATAAACGAACATCGAATGTTACTGTTTCATCTGTCAAATAACCAGATGAAGAGTAATGCAACAGCGAGCCAGTTCCTGTAACACTACCTATATTACCAAGACACCATAGACACACTGTATTAGTGTCTACAGCAGCGGCTACAGTTGTTTTATATTTTGAAAAAACAGACAGCGCATCAAACTTAGCAAAGCCGCAATCTGGCACAACATAGTAACCTTTTGTCACAGCATCAAAATGCGCCCACTCAATAAAACGCCCATTCTCGGCAACCTTCCAACGCCTTTCAGGTATGCTTTGCGTTAGGTGCTTACCTTTGCCTGTCTGGTCATAAAAATTGATAATGCAGACTACGTGATTACCCGCCCAGTTCCAAAACTCAGCGCTCCCCCATTCGGAACCTTTAAACTTTTTTTCATCAGAGTGTGCACCACCTTCATCCCTACTCACTTTAACCGTGTAAACATCATCAGTTGTTAGGTTATACACTGACCAAGCTGAGGCTGCTCCAGCAGTCACAGCAAGCTGATTAACAATCGGCGAAACTTGCTCACCACTAGTAGGAAGATCCTTCACCTGCATCTTACGAGATCTCCCACTCTCCAGCGTCACCATCATCCACTCCTCGCCACTGGCAGAGAGTTCAGACGGTGAGATAGTCGGGAGATTTAGATGAGCTACTGGAGTATCGGGCATGATTTGTTAGAGATAAATGTTAGAGGAAAATTAAAGGTAAACGAGAAGTGGAGCGTTATTGAAAAGTATAGTTTGCCCTGCCGCTTTAAGGATATGCGAACCTGACAGGGCTACTGCTTTCCCATGGTCACGACAGTAAAACTAATAGTCTCACCACCAGTCTGCTCAGTCAGAGCTATCTCCGCATTAGCGAGGACTTCTTGAGACTTGTAAAAGAACTCACCACCTGCCTTGATCGGTAGATCAGCCACATTATCAGTGTCAGCACCTAGCTTAGTCACATCTAGCAGCAGAGTAGTCTCGCCATCATTGCGCACATGGATACAGCCCACCTCGCTCAGCAGCACATCCTGCCCATCCGCATCCTTACCAGCTCCGCCAGTTTTGGTGCCACCAGTGATAGTAGCCACACCAGTCAGTAGATCCACAGTAGCATCTGTCACAGCCACAGCTGCCACAGCATGCACCTGATCGATGTCTGTTAGATTCCTCCCAGAGCCTAGCCCTAACTGAAATGAGCCAGATGCCGTAGCATCTACAGGAGTGACAGTTACGCTAGTGCGTGCGGTAGTGACGATAGAGTTGATATTCATAATCATCCCCCAAATGTCAAATCCCCACCAACCCTAGAATCCCTGCCAAGCACCACCGTGATAACAGCGGTAACTCACAAGATGAATCTCTTTTCTAGCTGGCGCCAGCAGCCCACCCGTCTCTATATCTATATCCACAAACCAACTCGCATCCTCCGCATCATTCTGATCCCCAGGACCGCTCCACTCTACTAACGACTCCCCAGACTCTGTTGCTACATCATTTTCATCATAATCAGTAAAACTATATTTCACGGCAAAATAACTACCTCCATGATTAACAGGAATCTTTATCCTAGCTGAAGTCCTCCTCAGCCCCAACATCGTTGGATAATCCATACCATTAAAATTAATCATCGTGTATTCTTTCCGAAAAGGCTCAAAAACAATATTTCCACCAGCCACCTCATCTACAGCATCAAAAGCATTCTCAATTTCAGCTTCAAAATCAGCCACAGTGATAGCATTAGAATAATTCACGCTCTCAGAAAGGTAAGGACCACTTGTGTAAGTAACACTACTCACGCCATCAAAATCGCCAACATCTGTCAAAGTCTCAAAAGAGCTAATATTTTGATCTATATTACTCACTGGACCATTGTAATTCCCAGACGTCGTTGTGCAACTTGGAGTGCATGAGCCTGAATCAAACGAATCACAATTAGTCTGAACAAACGTAGCAGACGTAACCCCACTTATATTACCAGTATTATTGTAATCAACAACGCCGCCATAAGATACACTCACTACAAATTCATATTCATTCCACTCCACCCACGGCTTCTCACCATCATCCCCTTCCTCACCACATCGGGTCTTTCGCTTCCTAAAAGACTCATCAGTAGAAGATCCAGAATATGTGCTAGTTTTATCACAATGCTGCCCAATAAAACTAATCTTATTTAGAGACTCATCGACTCTCGAAGTATTTTTAATTGATCCACCGAGAAATTCAGTAGTAGGCCTATTAAAACCCAAAGTGTAAACTCGCCTCGCAAAATATGGCGATAAATTCAAGATTTGAGTAATCCTAAACCCACATGGAGACATAGTTATGTCTTTTACTTTTACCTCCACACTCGGCTCCACACACACAGCCGCACAGCATCCACAGCCCATCCACTCCTCTTTACTCACATCACTCATCGTTAAATCCCTCCCCTCA
>CAKZNV010000151.1 GCA_937132085.1 uncultured Rubritalea sp.
AGGTGATTTCGTTGATTCCTGACTTCATCCCAGGCCAAAGCTTAGGAGAGGCACCACAAGACTAGGCTACGACCCCTCATAGGTATCAAGCTGACACCTGTGCTTTTATTTTGAGGAGAATAGTAACTGTTACTAATCTGTTACAAATCTAATTCGCTACAATTCAATTAGTGGACGATTTAGAAAAAATTAACCAATAATACTATGAAAAAAACTATACTTACCACTACTCTACTAGCATCATTAGCTAGCCTATCACAAGCAGCTGTTATCTGGGACTCTATTCCTACTGTAGGCGGCACTGGTGAGGCGACTAACCTAGGACAGAGTATCACTACTGGAGTTCTTGGTTCTGACAACATTCTAGACAACATCATCATTGAAGCATCTACCGCTACTACTGATGGTGATGCGTCATTCACTGCGACTCTTGAAATCTTCAAGAGCACAGATGGCAACTTTGCCACATGGGATCCTACCACAACTCTTGCCCTTGCAGTTTCTGAATCTGTTTCAATGACCGCAACCAATAACGGCACTTTCAATTTCACTGGAGCTAACCGTATTGTTCTTGATGACTCTTCTGTTTATCTGATTTTCATCAATGACACTTCTGGCGCTACACGTATTGCATTTAGTGCCGGCACCGTTGGCGATGCAGTAACAGGCCAATCATTCAGAAATGTAAACACAGCTACAGGAGCAGCAGATAGTCTCGAACCAATTGTAGCAAACTCCGATTTCGGTGTTACTGTAAACACAGTCCCTGAGCCATCATCAACAGCTCTTCTCGGACTCGGCGGACTCGCTCTCATCCTCAGAAGACGCAAGTAATAAAAATTTAGTTAATATACGTATTTAGTTTCACGTATTTACTCCTCTCTACTTTCAGTGGAGGGGAGTTTTTTGTTTAAACCAAATTTAATAGGTGTGAAAAAGTGAGGAAAACGATCGTCTTCTTCGGAGTTTGAGTTGGCTCGGAAGTTTTCTCTGCTTTCGAGAGTAAATAAATACCTACAACCACTGCTAAGCTGAGCAGGAGTGGATTAGTGCATGGAGAGGCACCTAAGTGTCATAGTTACAGATGATACTCAGATAAATCAACACAGTGGTCACGTAACTTGAAAACTTACTAAAATATCCTATAGCTTTCCTTCGATGATATAGCTCAGTAGCCGAGCCACTCATTCTCCATAGAAGCTTCTCCAGCAACTTTAGTTATCTGATTTGATGAAAATGTTCTGTTTTAGGAAAGTGGTGTCTCCGGCTGTGGGGGTGACGACTTTTTGGCTTTCTCTCCGTAGGAGCGTTGAGCGGGAGAGAGGGAGTTTTCCATGATTGCTGTGCGGCATTCTTTGACAAGTGCATCAACATCAAGTTCCTCGTTCTGATACTTGATTAGCTCGGGGACCCATTTTTGTCCCCAGCGGATGTGCATGGTTTCATCGATGATGTCATACATGACAGCCTCGGCAGAGGTGCTGTCGCCAGTCTTGACGTAGTTTTTATACGTCTCGTGTTTCAGCGCAAAGGAGTCTTGCTCGATCACGTATGTGAGCATTCCGTAGCGGCGGAGTGGATCGTAGAGTTGACGCCAAGCGTAGTTGCCTGTGAATTGTGGGAAATCAAAGATTTTGTGGCCGAGTTCTATGATCCGTTCTTCTCCCATCTGGGAGTGGCGGCATTCGTCGTAACAGTGGCGGGCGATGTCGTAGTAGAAATTCCATTCCATGTCTGTTACTTCCCAGAGCACGGAGCCTAGGGTTTCAGCGGCTTGCATTTCCATGGTGTAATTGACAAATTGCCAGAGGGTGTGCTCTTCCTGGTCCTCTAGCGGTGGACGATCGAAGCCTTGAAGTTGGACTTCAAAACGATCATCGCGTTTGGCTTCTCCGAAGGGAAGTAGGATATCGTATCCCGGAGGGAGATCTGGAAGTGCCTCGGCAGTGTCTTGATCACCAGCGACACTCCCCACAGCTGCGATGAGTTCCTCTATGTAGTTAGTCCAACGACTCACAAGATGCTTTTCCTGATCGGTCTTGGCAACTTGCTCGATGTAAGTTTCAGCCCATGCAATCTGAGTATCTTTGATGGTCGCGGCTCGCTCTAGAATATCAATCGATGGAGCGTCCCAAGTGCTCTGGGTGTCGGCGAGATAGCTACGGTAGGCTGTTGCGAGAGCTTTTTTGACTCCTAGGTAGAGTCCTGCGATAAACTCAAAGTCGTGTTGAGCAGAAGCGAGCTTATCAATGGCTGGTAACACGGCCTGCTTAACGGCGGACGAGTCAGGACGTGAGACACGGAGTTCCCAGAGACGGGTGCGGATATCTTGGGCTGTCTGGATGTCTTGCCAGAGGTGGAATCCGACGGCATGCTTGGCTTCCCAGTGGCGGATTCCAGGCTGCCATCCTCCGAGGAGTCGGCATGAGTGAGTTTCCCAAGCTTGAAGGTGCTTTAGTTGTGCGACTCGTTTTTTGTTATCGTTAATATGATCTGGCATGTAAGTGATACTACTAAGGAATATCGGTGTATCAGCCTTTTAGTATTAATAAATAGGTGAAAAAGATCATATTATCGATCATCCGATGAGCTTCATGGTAGATGAAACTGGCTGCTAGAGTTATCCCACAGCTCGGTGATTTTTGCGGTAACTGGTGGGCGTTTCGGCCTTGGCTGTGCGGAATGCAGCGTGAAATGCCACCGAGCTGCCGTAACCCGTTCGCATGGCGATTTCTTTTACTGGAAGGGCTGTTTCACGTAGGAGCCGACTCGCTTCACTGATCCGAAGATTTAGGAGGAACTTACTTGGAGATAAGTTCGTTTCAGCTAGAAAGCGCCGGCGAAGTCCGCTGGTGGAAAGGTTTATTTTTTCGGCCAATGATTGCACGCTGAGCTCACGCAAGTCCTGATGAGCGGCCCACTTCATCAAGGTGTCGACTCGTTTGTCTACGGATGGATCGGGGAGAGGTTTAGTGAGAAATTCACCCAAGATCAAAGTGAGCAGAGCTTCACGCATGAGTTGAAGCATGGGTGAGGATTCCGCAACTGCGAGTTGCATCGCTCGGGCGACATCGGCCTCTAACTGCTTGTTTCTTGGTCCTTGTCGGACGATGACAGCTTTGGATCGGCCCACTAACTGATTGAAGGGAGCGGGGAGGTGAGCCTCGTCCTCAAGGGAGAAGTGTTGCACAGATGCGTGTGCCTGAAATTTTTGCTTACTAAGAGAAAAAGGTGTGTTTGGAAACAGCAATACTGCTTCGCCTTTGCCTAGGCTGACATGACCTTTCCCCTCTATACGCATATCGAGTCGACCGGAATGCACAAACAGTAGATCGAAGTGAGACCACACTGATCGTTGCATCGTCATGTGCTGGGAAAACTCTCCATAGCTATGCAGTAAAAATCTAATCACGCACGATAATATGATTTATTTTGGGTAAAAGTAAACATAGAAGAATTCATAATACTCTCCTTAATTGTTAACCAAATTTAAAGAGAGTATTATGTAGAAGGTGAATTTTACTTCAAACGAACCTTCTGGAAGGTGATATCACCATTTTCACGCTCGGCTACAATAGCTAGTGTGTTGTCATCGATCGCTGTGATCGCGCTATATGCGAACTCGTCATTAGAGAGTTGGAGAACTTTCTCCCAAGTGATTCCTTTGTCAGCACTTTTGTAGAGCATGCCAAGAGAACGGCCTTTTGTAGGAGTTGTTAGATATAGGATGCCATTGTGATTGAGTAGATCCACTTCGCATCTCCAATGAGCAGGTAGAGGGAAAGCTGTTGTTGTCGACCACTTTTTAGCTCCTCTATCATAGCTCATGTTTAGGCGTTCTGGTTTGATCCTCGTTGTGACAAAATAGTTACCTGGAGATGTTGGGCTCACCGCAGTTTCATTTCCATCACAGGGCATGTTAGAAGATGATTCGAAGGTTTTAAGATCCTTTGTCCATAGTAACCTAGCAAAACGTTGCTTCTTGTCTCCTATCCTTTGAGTGCCTGTGATAGCCATCATGAGTGAACCATCCGTATCGATTTGTAGCGAAGTTGGAGATGGCCAGTAGGCTAAATTTTCATCTCCATCGAATGAAGCTTTGATTGGCTTACTCCAGATCTTTAGGTCATCTGAGGTGACGAACCAAGTTGCATTTTTAGTAAGGTAGGTAGCGACATACTTTTTCATCGCTGGATACCAAATGACTTGAGTTTCCTGTGTGCGCTCAGTCATTGGGAAATCTGTGACAGGACGTTTATCCAAGTTTTTGTAATCGGTATTGTTTCGGATGTATTCCCAAGTTTCCCCTTGGTCTTTAGAGACCGCAAAGAAGGTAGTGCTTTTACCGTGATCACCTCCGACACTGCATCTACCAATGATGGCAACGATGAGGTGACCATCAGGTGTTGTGGTGATGTCTGGAATACGATAGCGCTTTACCCCCCATTCATCTTTATGTTCGATGACTTTTCTCTTTTTACCATCCTTGGCTGGCTCGACAATTTCAAGTTTTCCTCGAACAAATAGCGTCTTTTCAGAATCAGGTATAAGAGTTTGAGCTAGTAGGTTCGTTGCGCTCAGGCAACACAGGCTAATTATTGTTGATATGGTTGTTTTCATTTTTATTTGAGTGGTGATAGATTACTTGTTCGCTTCGTCGAAGAGATCGAGATGTGGCCAGCGGAAGTTCTTGTTTTTTCTGTAGTTGATCTTTCGGTGCTGCATTTGCTCAGCCTCGAATTGATCCATATTTTTCTTATCCAAGAAGGGGTCTTTGATTTCTTTTTGAAATGACTTCATTGCTGCGATGAGTTCATCTTTTTTAGCCTGATGCTCTTTTGACTCAGCGAGATTCTTCCACTCGTATGGGTC
>CAKZNV010000152.1 GCA_937132085.1 uncultured Rubritalea sp.
AAGTCCCCGTTATCAAAGGCGATACCGCCGAAACTCTCCACGCAAGAATCCAGATCCAAGAGCACACCCTCTACCCATCTGCCATTAAGAAAGTGGGAGCTAAATTAGGTCTTTGCTAGAGTTTAATTGAAGATAACTAAGACAGTGTATGGAGATGTAGCGTCTTAGAATTTGGAAGCTCGAAGCAAGAAGTCCTTCACCTACATCAAACGCTTGCGGCTTCATGCTTCCCGCTCCCTACTTCATTCAGCCCCTCCATGAAGCATGAACTATAAAGAGTGTGTTAATCCCGTCACTACGTTCCACTGCGCTAGCGCAGTTAGCAAAAAAAGTTCAATTCGTTTGAATAACATTTCTCATTGTCCCGTCACATTATGTGAACCTTAACAAAACAACGACAATGAAAAAGATACTAACATTCCTAACTGTAATCGCAGCAGCACTGTTGCTCACACCGAACCAAGCTGAGGCTAGATCACCACGTGGTCACTCACACGGAACTCAAACTTATGTCAGTGGACACACATCATGCGGATGTCCGATCTACACCAAAAAAGTTTTCCGCTATCACGACTGCTACGGACGCCCAGTCTATAGCTACTACAGACAGCCAGTAAGACACACCTGTAACCGCTACAACAACCACCACAGAGGTCACTACAACCATGGCTACAGACGCTCAAGATCAGGCTGTAACAGTGGATACTACAGAAGTAGCCGCAGAACATACAGTAGAGGTGGCATCAGCATCACTTACCGTCGATAACTAAACTAAAATTACTTATCCACATCCAGCGGAGGCCTTAATAAGCCTCCGCTTTTTCTTTATCTGAGATTCTCTTTAGCCAACCAATCTCCTAACAAGCTAGCAAAGGCCTCGGAGTTCTCCCACGGCACTCGGTGGCCAGCTCCAGACATTACCTTTAGCTCAGCACTAGGAATTCTAGCCACAGCTTTTTTCCCTACTTGCGTAAATTTCTGATCACCTTCTCCGACAACCCACAGAACAGGACAGCTAATTTCCTCACTTCCTAAGTTCTCTAATAAGTCTTCTTGCTGCCCCAGACTCCAGTCCATGAATGATCTCGCTACTGGCTGGCGTCGTTGCTCCAAATTATTTCTATTCGGCATGACATCATTATCTAGCACTCCTTGCCCATTCCATTCCTCTACAAATGTTTTCCACTCCCCTTTTATAGCCTTAGCCGCCCACTCCGCATCTGAAGCTAGTCTAGCACTACGCTCACTGACATCTATACCAGTGTGAGCTGACACGATCACTGCCCCCCCCCACAAACTTGGATTATCTAACAAAACATGTAGAGCTAACCTTCCCCCCATCGAGTAACCTAACAGAACAGGTTTTTCATCGCTATGCTTTGTCTGTGCCATCACCTCTTTATTAAATGCCGCAGCAAATTCTGTTAGAGACATCGGACAGCACATCAGGTAACGCCAGAGATCGACACGACTCATCCGCACACCATCAGAGCCAGCTAGACTAGAAGCTATATTCTTCCAGTCATCCGCATGTCCCACTGCTCCATGTAGCGCATAAATCATGGCACACTTCATAGTTTGGCAGAGATTAAATAGCCAGCCTTAAGCATACAATATTACAGGCTAAAAACAGGATAATCACCCCCATAAAATCTAGCTTTACAGAATGCTTTCTAGAGATATGATACCCTCAATCATCTTTACCCTTTTATGTTTAAATTGCGCAAAAAAATCCTCACGCTCAGTCTTTCTATGACGGCATTCATTCCCACTCTTGCAGTGGCTGATATTTTCCATCTTTCTGACGGCACCACCCTAAAAGGTAGCATTGTAATGGAAAAAGGTGATGAGTATATTCTAAAAGTAGAAATTGCGGAAAACATACTCGCTGAGAAAACAGTAAAGAAATCTCTCATCGATAAAATTGTAAAAGATGATAAATCAATCCCTGCGTTTAAAAAGATCACGGATTATTTGCCTCTCCCAGATTACCTAACAGTGAAAGACTACAAGAGATTTGAATCTGAATATTTACAAAAGTTTAGAGAAAAATATCCGAACTCAAGCCACCTAAAAGAGGTCAATCAATTATCCGCAAACCTAAAGGAGGAAATCACTCACCTCCAGAGTGGTGGGTTTAAAATAGCAGGTAAGCGGGTTACTAAGGAACAGTATTTAAAGAACAAGTTTGAGTATGACGCATCGCTTAAACTCCGATCTTTAAAGAGAGCCGCTAAGAACAAGCAATATACTTATGCGATGCAGACATTTGAAAAGCTAGAAGCTGGCTATTCACACACTGAGACATTCAGGACTGCAGTATCAATAGTCAAAGACTTTTTACCTAAATACAAAACATCTACGACCAAACTAGCCGCTGATGTTGAAAATCAATTAGCAAAAAGAGCACGAGTTCTAGATAGCCTACCTGAAAGTGATAAAGCAAGGACAGCAAGACTCCTTGAAAAAGAAACTAGCAAGTATGAGCAAGCTCTAGCCAATGCAGAAAACGAACTTAAAACTAAGTGGCTACCGCTCAATAAATTCTACCAAGAGCCAGCTAACAAAGTCCTCTCTAACATTTCGTCTGAAGAGAACAGACTCGGCAAACTACGCTATGATATCACGAAAGATGCGGCCCTTTATTACCGTGAGTTTCTCAAAGCTATCGAAGCGAAAGATCCAAAAATGGCTTCTAAATATTATAACAGCTTTAAAGCAACGCGTCCTGGTAAAGTCTATGTAGAGGCGATGAAAACGTCACTCGATCTTAGTGAACAAGAGAAAAAGGCAGAAGACAAACGTCTGCAAGAAAAGAAATTAGCCGACGAAGCTGAAGAACGCAGACTCAAACAAGAGGAAAACGATAAGGCTAAAGAGAAGAAAAAAGGCAAAAACAAAAAGTTTGAAGACAAGGTGAAGGAAAAATTCCATATCGACAAACACGAGAAGACTCGCAAAGACGCTGAAAAAGAAATTCAATCCCGCTAATACTGCCTCTTCAAAACTCCGCATCCCTGACTCAAACACAGGCTTGCAAAATCTACCTGATCGCTCCATACTGCGCCCACTTATGCGCACAGCTTCACAAAATCGCGACACAGCGGAAACTAAAATCCAGTTATCAGTCAATATCGACGGATCTGGAACAGCGGACATCGATACTGGAATCCCGTTTTTTGACCACATGCTTACCTTGCTCACAAGGCACAGCTTGATGGATCTCACTGTAAAAGTAGATGGAGACGTTGAAGTCGATTTCCACCATACTGTCGAAGACACAGGTATCGTCTTAGGCGAATGTCTCCGTGAAGCTCTTGGCAACAAAAAGGGCATTACTCGCTATGGATCAGCGTATCTCCCAATGGATGAAACGCTAAGCCGAGTCGTGATCGATCTCTCTAACAGACCACACCTAGAGTTCCGTTTCCCTGAGAACACACCTGATGCTCAGAACTTCCAGTTCACGCTCGTAGAAGAATTCTTCCGTGCAGTCACATCGAACCTCAGAGCTAACATCCACGCTGAACTACTCTATGGCCGCGATGGTCACCACATCGCAGAATCACTCTTCAAGGGACTCGCTAGAGCTCTCAAGCAAGCTTGTGAAATCGACCCTAGAGTCACTGGTATTCCTAGCACTAAGGAAGTCCTCTAATCGCTGCATTTTTAAGAATCATGAAAGTAGGAATCATCGACTACGGCGCAGGAAATCTGCACAGTGTGCGCAATGCCTTTATAGAAATAGGCGCTGACGCAGACCTCATCACCACTCCAGCTGAGCTAGACGGGATCACCCATCTTGTTCTTCCTGGACAGGGCGAGTTCGGCGATTGCTCGGCTAAACTTCAGAGCGCTGGCATGTTTGAATCTATCCGTGAATGGATCGTAGCAGACAAGCCATTCTTCGGAATCTGTGTTGGCTATCAGCTACTTTTTGATGGCAGTGATGAATCTCCAGCGGCTCACGGCTTAGGTATCTTTAAAGGCCAAGTCGTGAAATTCCAAAAGGAAGAAAACCTCAAAATACCTCACATGGGATGGAACACAGTGACTCCTGCCGACCAGACTCATCCTATGTGGAATGAGCTAGAAGGATCTCCATACTTTTACTACGTCCACTCCTACTACCCAGTGCTAGCAAACGCTGAAGAAGGCGGCTGCTCGACCACTTATGGCAGCCACGTTTTCCACGGTGCTGTCACTCGTGGCAATCTCATCGCCACTCAGTTTCACCCAGAGAAATCTCAGCACGTTGGCCTCCAGCTGCTCAGAAACTTCGTCGCTCTGTAGCGTTCAAAATCTAGGTCAATCTACGTAAGTATTCGTAGCTATAAATACCTGTGCCGTGGCCATCACCCCAACGGAACTGCACAGCGTAGCCACCTACATGACTGATATTGAGTAGCTCGAAACTCTTATCACCATAATGCACTGGCGGTCTCACGACTCTGCCCATCGCATCTGGCTCACCTTGGCAGCTAGCGCAGGGACAGGCCTTGCGCACAGCTTCGATGCTTAGATAGGTCTCGATCCCGTCGTCCCAAGCGATCGCTAGCTCATTGCCAATCGGTGTGATTTGCTCAATATTCATAGTCATTTCAGTAGAGCACATCTGCTGGCAAAGCAAGCCACACCAGATTTCTAGAGAAAAAAATTAGCTTTTTAGTGAATATAACCTTATTTTACTTCGTCTATCTATTGAGGACAGAAGCAGCGAGCTACGAGGCATTATAAAATATCCTTGTAAAAAAGCTTCAACTCCTTAATATACACTTACATTTAACCCAACCTAAACAAAATAAACATATGAAAAAAGTATTCCTATCACTCACAGCAGCAGCGACTGCATTCTCATTCACAAGCTGCGCAAACCCATACGGAGCAGGTGCTTCTAACGCTCAACGTGACGCAGCAACAGGCGCAATTGGTGGAGCTCTCCTCGGAGGCATCATTGGCCACCAATCAGGCAAAGGCCTCGAAGGTGCAGCAATCGGCGCAGCAGCTGGTGGTGTCGGTGGACACGTAGTTGGCAAGAAGAAGGACGCTCAATACCAATAATCCATTCAGCTAGTCATCACTAGCGCTTCAACTTTTAAAGTTGAATTTTTCCAGAGACTCTGTGAACTCCACAGAGTCTCTTTTTTTATTACCCACAACAGATTTCTATGCATCTCATCTTCGACCTCGACGGCACACTGATCAATTCTCTACCCGGAATCGCTAATTCACTGAATGCGGCGCTCGCTGAGAACAATCTACCGGAACATGACACCGAAACGGTTAGAGGCTTCATTGGTGATGGCTCCTATGTCCTCTGCGAACGAGCTGCTCCATCACTAGATTCAGCCTCTATCGATGCCATAGATGCTGCATTCCGAGAAAACTACGCCAAACTCTGGCAAGATGGCACTGTCATCTATGACGGCATCATCGATCTACTAAAGAGTATTCCTGCTGGCCACCATCTCAGCATCCTTTCTAACAAACCCCATGCCTTCACTGAGGAAATAATCAGCTCTATCTTCCCTAAAAACATGTTCAGCACGGTGCTAGGTCAAAGGCAAGGTATCAACAAAAAGCCCGATCCTTCTGGCATTCACGAAATTCTCCAACAGTCTAACCACCCAGACAAAACAGCCTATCTGATAGGTGACTCGACAGTAGACCTCACTACAGCTAACAACGCTAAAATTGGTAGCATTGGAGTGACTTGGGGATTTGAAAGCAGCCAAGATCTTTCTGCTCTCAATCCAGACCATATTGTCGACTCAGTAGCTAAGCTCAAACAACTCATCAACACACTCAGTAACCATGATTAAAGACACACCAAGCGAAACTAAAGGCATGCCAAAGGGCATCCCATACATCATCGGTAATGAAGCAGCCGAGCGATTCTCATTCTATGGTATGAAAGCTGCCTTGGTGCTCTTCATGGCAAACTATCTTCACCTCATGGGTGACAAGGTGGGCAATGCCATGTCAGAAACTAGGGCATCAGCTTGGACGCATATTTTCGTTACTTTTGTTTACTTCACTCCCCTACTCGGCGCATTCATCAGTGACCGCTATTGGGGCAAATACAGCACTATCATCCGACTCTCTATCGTTTATTGCCTAGGACACGCAGCACTTGCTCTGATGGGAATCGCTGGCCCTGCTGCCATGTGGTTAGTCGCCGGATTAGGACTCATTGCTATCGGCGCTGGTGGTATCAAGCCCTGCGTATCGGCACACGTTGGAGATCAGTTTGGCGTCAACAATCAACACCTCCTCACCAAGGTCTTTAACTGGTTTTACTTCTCTATCAATCTCGGAGCGGCGATTTCTAACATCATGATTCCATGGGTGCTAGAGCGCTACGGTCCACACTGGGCATTTGGTATTCCTGGAGCGCTCATGGCGATCGCTACCCTTCTTTTCTACATGGGACGTAGAGAGTTCATCCACATCCCAGCAGCAGGAAAACAATACACTAAAGAGCTATTTTCAAGCAAAGGCATCAAGACTCTCGCTAAGATCTCTGCGATGTTCTTATTCGTCTCTATCTTCTGGTCACTATTCGACCAGACAGCTTCGACCTGGGTGCTTCAAGCTCAGGATATGGATCTGCATTTCCTAGGACTGGATGTGCTTCCTGCTCAGATTCAATCTGCTAATCCATTTTTCATCCTCCTCTTGATCCCTATTTTCACCTACCTCATTTACCCATTGGTCGAAAAGAAAATCAAACTCACTCCACTCCGCAAGATAGGAGCAGGACTCTTTCTCACCGTCATCGCTTTCTCTATCAGTGCCTTTATTCAGGAATGGATCGATGCAGGGAAAAAACCTAACATTTCATGGCAAATCCTCGCTTATCTACTGCTCACATCAGCAGAAATCATGGTCTCTATTGTCTGCTTAGAGTTTGCCTATAAGGAATCACCTAAGAGCATGAAATCAATGGTTATGTCTCTCTTCCTACTCTCAGTTGCCTTTGGTAATCTCATCACTGCAGGAGTAAACATCTTCATCCAGATTGATAATCCTCTCGCATCTGAGACCTCTGATTCTCAGACCTTGCTAGAAGACAAATCAGAAACTCTTCTGACATCCACGCACCACTCTAAATGGTATATGCAAAGTTACGCTGGAGCCGATTCTAAGATGGGAACAGCTGACGATATCGACATTCATTTTAACCATTTAGGCGTCATCAAAAAGCGGGACCTTCCTGCTGAACAGAGCCTCACTCAAGCCGCAGAGATCATTCAAAACTACGCTCTTAAACACGATAGGAAACTCCCACTCACAGAAGTAGGTCAAGGGCTCATCGATGAGCTTACGGACAAATGGGGACAGCCACTCACCTACCGAGTCATCAACAGCAGCAAGTGCCGCATCACCTCCACTGGATCTGATAAAACTGAACTCACTCAGTGGGATAACTCGATCCATATTACCGTCAAAAAGATCAAGAAAGACAAACAAGAAAAAGACTACATTTCATGGCTAGACAAGCGTAAGAAGGAACTGCAAGTCACTGACCAAGATGACCACACACACTACGACAATCTTAATTTCAAAAGAGAATTTACTGTTGGCGGTCTGTATAAACTAGAAGGAGCTAGCTACTTCTGGTTCTTCACTGGCTTAATGCTCATTACCGCCATCATCTTCATTCCTGCGGCCATGAAGTATAAATCTAACGAGAATTAGAACCGATGTTAGAAGACGATTTCAATGATGTTTTATCAAAAGCAATACGAGGCCTAGGAGCAAATGCCACTAGCCTCGGAGTTGATCAAGATCGTCTGCGTAGATGCTTGTCCGGTAACCTTGACACGGAATTAATCCGCACAATAGCACCGCAATTATCACTAAATACCGAAAAGCTCCTCGCTCTTGCTAGCTATGATCCTCAAGTGACTATTCCAGCTAACCTCAAGATGTTCACATCCCCATTTGGTCATCTTGGGGTCAATGCCTATGTCGTCGAGACTACCCATTATATCCTCATTTTTGACACCGGCACTGATGCGGCAAAGATGATCCGCTACATTACTCTACATGCCCCTGCGAAGACACAGCACATCTTCATCACGCACGAGCACCCAGATCACATCGAATGCCTAGCAGACTTCCCTCAAGCTCAAATTCATCACCCTACGCTCCAACACGGTGAAAAGCTCAAATACGATGACATCTCGATTACAGTGTTAGACGTAGCTGGTCATGCAGATCCAGCTATCGCCTATCATCTAGAAGGTCTCGAATCCGATATCTGTATTGTAGGAGATGCTATTTTTGCAGGGTCTATAGGTGGATGCAAGACCCTAGCTAGCTACCCCATCGCATTGAAAAACATTCGTGAGCATTTACTCACTTTACCAGATGCCACCTACCTCTGCTCTGGCCACGGAGGCGTCACCACTGTCGCTCTTGAGAAAGCGAATAATCCTTTCCTTTAGAACACAAAAAAGCCTGACTAAGATAACTCAGTCAGGCTTTTGAAATGTTTAAATAGAAACTTCGATGGATAGACTATTTAGAGTCTTCTTTGGCAGCTTCTTCCTTCTCCTTGATCTTTTCTAGCATCTCTGGAGTAGTGTAATCCTGGAATTTCTTATACTTAGCTGGAAGAGCAACTCCTGCACCCATGTTTGCTTTGTCGTAGATACGAGCCAGTGCATTCGCTTCCTTTAGTCTTGCGTAGCCAACTGTGTTCTTATCTTCTTCTGGCTTCTCCCAAAGCATCACCGCAGTCTTAAGGCCTTCATCTTCTGAGAAGATTCTGAGTGAGTTAAGAGCCGCTTCACGCACGATCACATCGGACTTAGTAAAGTCAGCAGTCATCGCAGTAGCGTATGAGTTAAGCGCCTTAGAGTTTTGACCTAGGCCTTCTAGAGCGAGTCCGTGGCAATAAGCGATTTGAGCTCGGATACCAACAGCAACACGCTTTTCTCTCCATTCATTACAGAGAATGTTGAGTCTAGCCCAGTTCTTTGCGTTTACAGCCTGCCATAGCTTATACACTTCCAGCTGAGTCTGCATGCTAGGACGAGTAAGTTTATCAGAGATAAACAGCTGAAGAGTCTTATCAATGTCCGCATACTTCTTGAGCTTTCTGTAGCACTCTAGCTCGTAGAATGCTGCCATGTCTGAGTAATTGTTCTCTAGTGTTCTGAATGGTTTGAATACCTCTTTACACTCGATAAATCTCTCTAATGCTTCTTCGTATTTACGACCTTCGAAAAGCTCTTTCGCTTCACGGTAGAGCCATGGATCAAACATGAAGATACCTGAGAATTCTGTAATTCTAGATCTTTTTGTAACTACGCCCTGAAGATTATCTTTGTAGAAAACCTCAGTTCTAGTAGCTCCAACGAATAGCACTCGATTGTATTTTCCGTCGTCTTTAATGAGCACACCTGAGATGATCTTCTTAGGTGGCTTATTCTGACCACTGACTGAGAGAGCCGTCACTAAGAGCATTGTGCCGATATATTTTAGTAATTTCATTTTCTTAAATAGTTTAATGTTAATGTTCTTCTAATCGTTACAATTAGCCATTCTTACGAGCTTCGTCTTGTTCCTTGAGTGTCTGAATGTCACCCAGTGTTTCCCATTCTTTCACTTGAGCCTGGAGTTTTTCATAAGCATCGATCTCTTCGAGTGACATCTGCTCTTTATTCTCAAAGTATGCCTTCTTGGATGCTTTAAGGAATCTAGCAGCTGGGTTATAAGCGATCTGTTTCGCTGATACACCTTTCACTTCCGCTCCATGCTGCCATGTAAGCTGGGAAGCTCTCGTCAGAGCTGGGATTGAGATAGCCCAGCTTGCCTTATAACGTGAGTAGGTTGAGTTATAAGCTCCAATCGCCTTCTTGAAGTCACCTGTTTTCTCGAAAGCTGTTGCGAGTAATAGAGCAACTTCCGGCTTCTTAGTTGGGTAACGCTTTTCACCGTATAAAGAACACTCTTTTACCACCATTGCCCAATTTCCTTGTTTCGCATAGAGCTTACAAAGCTGGTAAGTAGATGAGTCCTTAGTCTTCTTATTACTGTTCTTATCGTCACGGACTTCGATCAGCGTCTTCTTAGCATCATTTTGCTTAGCTGGATTAGAACTAACTGCCAAGATTCTCGCTCTACCGAACTGTGCCATCGTCTTGAATTCAGCTCTTCCATTCTTAATGATCTGGTCATAGTAACCAAGAGCTTTTGTTGGATCACTTTTCTCTGAAACGAAGTTACCAAGTCTGATCAAGATGAAGTCACTGAGCTCATCAAGTTGGTATCTAGCATTCATGTCCTTGAACATCGCATCGATACGTGACTGATAGATTCCCATCTGAGCTTCATCTTTCTTCTTCGTAGCAACTGCGAGAAGATCTTCATAGACACCGATCACCGCAATACGGAGCAGCGCTTGGGCTCTCTTGTTACCAGCATCAATTCCTGGGAAGCTCTCAAAGTGTGCCTTGAGTTGCTCAGGAGTATTGCCAGCCTCTAGGAAATATTTACCGTAAGTGTTGATTGCACGTTCCATTCCTGGAGCGTTGGTTTGAGCAGCTAGCTCAGAGATCACTCCTTGCAAGTTTGCTAGACCTTCTTCACCTCTACCTACTTTTCTTAGAGCAGGAACTCCAGCAGCTGCGACCTGTGTCTTATACGGTGAGTCTTGGAAATCTTTCCAGAACTCATCATAAGGAACCACTGCTCTGGCTAGATCAGGATTCTCTTCTTTACCGATTTTCTCAATACCGAGAAGTGCTACTAGCTTGTAGAGCGCTTCACCTGAAACAATCGTATTGTTCTTTAGCTTAGCGAGAGCAAGAGCCTTGTTATGATATGCTTCCGCTTCTTTTCTTTCTCCAGCAGCATTATGCACGTCACCGCGTAGGTTGTATGCCATGTCTTCTACTGCTGATGCAGGGAACTCCTTCTCAATGCGGTCCAGTTTAGCTACAGCCTCTTTGTATTCTTCTTCAGCGAAGTGAACATTACCTCTATCGTAGAGAGCAAATGGGATGTAGATGTTAGTGCCTGCATTTGGGAAATCGGCTAAGAACTTATCAAGCTTCACTCCAGCCTTCTCCCAGTCTTCAAGACGAGATAGGTTTGATGCCTCGAAGAATCGAGTAGCGATCTTATACTCACTCTTAGGATACATCTTGAGATGCTTCACAATATGAGGGTGAGCATCGAAAAATCTACCTAGGTAGTAGAGTGAACCACCGTAAACGTGAAGACAGAGATCATGTGGTGGTGTATTCTCCGGTGTGGTTGGAAGTAATTCTTCTGATACTTTCAGAGCTACTTCATATTCACCAGAGTAGAATAGAGAGATAAGCATCATGCTCTTCACCTGCTCTTTATATTTACTCTCAGGGTAGAGCTCTAGGAATCTACGTCCATACTTCTCTGTCTCCATCACCTCACTGATGAGTGATGCTGTTCTTACTAAATTAAAGAGGTTATCTTCACGGTCTTTAGAGTCATTGTGATAAAGCTCTAATAGTTCATAAGCACCGAATGCACCACGTGTGTAGCCTTCGCTCTCGTGAGTGTAGGCGAACTGACGTAGAGCCAATAGCTCATGCGGATCTCCGCTTTTGTATTGCGCTTTTACGTGTGTTTGGTCTCGCTTGATCTGCTCAGCAGAAACAACGTCGTTCTTGTTGAACTGCATGTCACGTAGGATATCACGCTTGTAGCCAATAACTGTCTTCTTTCTAGCTTCAAGATCATCCTTAGTTTCAATCGTCCCCGGCATGAGAGCATAGAGTGAGAATGCTCCTTTGATCATGTTCTTTTCAAAAGCTTCAGATCCATACTTTCTGAAGAATGGAGTGAACTGATACATTTTAAATGGATCTAGAGTGATAGCCGCTCTATTCTCATTAATAAAATCTACGAGGACTTGCTCCTTATTCTTAGCAATGGCTGCTGAAGCGAAATCTTTGAATGCTGTAACAATCGCTGGATCTGGCACTCTCCACTTGTCTTTATTCTGTAGAGCATTTGTGTAATACTTAGAGCCTTCTGCAAGATCTGGATCTTCTAGCTTAAAGTGACAGATCGCCATGTTGATATGAAACATACCAATATTGTATTTATCATTCTCAGGATCTCTGACTTCGAGGAATTTCTTATAAGTCTTGATTGCCTCTGGGAATTCTTGAAGCGCCTGGAGTGACTGACCTAGATACAAGAGACTCTTGTTGAAAAATGGGTTCTTGCTTCTTTCATCTGATGGGATTTCACGGCATTTCTTAAATGACTCGACTGCCATAGTTAGAAACTCAGAACCTTTAGCGACGTTCTCTTCGCCACCTTTACCTATAAGATCTCTACCAATCTTAAGTTCACAAACTCCTTTATTATAGTAAATAACTCCGAACTTGCCACCGAAAAGCCCTTGACCACGCTCGCCTAGCTGACCGACTACAGCGCTAAAGAGACTGTGAGCCTTAATCCATTCTTGCTTACGCATTGCCGCCATACCTTCCGTGATGCTCTCACTAACATTCTGAGCACTGGCTGTAGTTGGTGTCATCCCCACTATTGATGCGGTAGCGATGATCACTGCTGCTGTGATTGATTTTCTTTTCTTCATAATCTTAAATAGTTTATTGGTTAAATTGCTTTCTATTAAATCTAAGAAAGGACGACTCCCTTAGGAAGAACGCCCTTTACTAAGGTTCCGTTTCCTACAAGTAATACGAATATCACTGTGAAAACATTAGGGAAATTTTATGCTTATTCAGTATCTGTAAATGTAACAGTTTTAATGTCCGCTCCTCTAATACAGTTCAGAACGTCTATCACAGTTTGCTGAGGACAGTCACCGTTCACGTATACCTGAATGATCGGCTTTGACTCACTTGACGCAGCCATTGCACTGTATTCAGCTAATGTGGATTTCAGATTTGTGTATTCTCTTTTCTTGCCTGATGTCCCAGCATCTACCTGAGCTTTGTTCACTGCTACTGCGCCACTAGGTGATACAGAGATCAGCATAGGTTCAATGTCAGGACGTTCGTCAGAAGGTTGGGACGATGGCATAGTCATCGGTAGATCCACCTCACGAGGCTGAATCGTAGAAGTCACGATGAAATAAATAAGTAGCAGGAAACAAACATCAATCAATGATGAGATGTCTAACATTGGTTCATCTTCCTCGGCTACCATGCCTTTTTTACGTCTTGCCATAATCTTTATTTTCTAATGTGTCTGGTTTAGCTCCTAGAGCTAGTTATTCAAAATTGTTGAGAATCGATTTATTTCTGGAAGTCATAGACTGAGAAAATAACCTTATCTACTCCAGCAGCTGCTGCCGCCTTGATCGCTTTCTGAGAGTGCTTGAACAGAGCTTGATCATCACCACGTAGGTGCAATCTAGCTTTATAGCGACCTTTGCCTTCATCTTTGATCTTGATGATTGACTCAGTGACATATCTCTCGATCTCCTCAGGAGTCGTCATTGTTTTAGTGAAGTCCTCTTGTGAATAGGTGCCGTCTTCCTTGACGTTCAGCACTATTCTTCCGTTCTTTTCCACTGGCTTATTCGCATTATAAGCGACCGCAGGTGTAATAGCCGGATCCATTTTAACAATCATCGGAGAAGAAACCACAATGAAGAAAATGAGCAATAGGAATACCATGTCGATCATTGGTGACATATCCATTTCTGCGCCGCCATCGTCGACCTTGTTTTGTGCTCTTAATTTATCAGATGCCATCTTGTGAAAACCTTTCTTTTGTTGATTGTATGTATGTTATTTTAACGTTCTAAACCTTCGTGATAATTGACAGAGCAGTTGATTATCAAACTACTCTGCCAGTAACATTTATCGTTTAGAAATTAGACTTCTGAACTACTAAACTGCAAGACCTTCAGGGATCTTAGCAAGTTGAGCTTCACCATTTACTGTCTGAATAGAAGCATTGATGAGTTCTTCAGCTGTGTTGTTACACTCAGCTACAAGAGATAAGTAGCGTCCCTTGAAGAAGAAGTAAGCGAATACTGCAAGAATAGCAGTGATTAGACCCCACATAGTAGTAAGTAGTGCGATGGAGATCTCTCCCGCTAGTGCACTTGGGTCAGCATTTCCTGAGCTCAACTTACCGAACGCACCGATCATACCGAATACTGTTCCGAATAGTCCGAGCATTGGAGCTGCTTGAGCAAGAAGTGAAATAAGGTTAATGAAAGTCATTTGCTTACGACCTTCGTTGATTGAGAAATCAGCCATTGCGTCTTCTACTCCGTCACGACCGAGGTCTTCTGGGCGAGTAGCATCTACGTTAGGCAGAGCGTATGCCATCATTCTGCCCATGTAAGATGGGTGTGAAGCAGCTAGCTCGATAGCTGAACGCACACGGCAGTTTACCATGTGGTCGAGAAGTCCAGCCTTGAGATCATCAGGGCAAAACTTCGCTTTAGAGAGGTTAATAAAGTTGAATACACTGAGGCCGATTAATGAAATCAAGCCGAACGCAGCAATAAATACGGTAAGGAATCCACCAGACCATAGGTAAAGATCAAAGGCGGTCTTTTTTTCAGGAACTGCAGCATCTTGCGCAAGCAATGGCATTACAGTGAGGAGTGATGTTGTCAGTGTGATGCCTACAGTTTTGAATCGGCTGGTCGATAAATGTTTCATATTTTCTATAACGGTGGTTGATGTGTAAATCTTAGAAGTATTACAAGTGATTATTCTGCGAATGAAACGCCCCTAGTAAAGAAGCATTTTAATAAAAATATACTTTCTTCAACAACTAACAGAAAACGCAAGTCCGAATCCATTCATTTGACTAGAGTTAGAAAGGTTACACTTCTTTCAAAAAAAATCGTTTTTTAGAACCCTCTTGACCCAAAGAATCATTTACGTGTCTTAACTGCTAACCTTCTCGTAGGAAATAAGTGCCTACAGATCTCACAAACTGTGCCATCACAACCTCGTGCTGAGCAGTATTCTCTACCGTAAAAAATGAACTGTAAGTGCAACTTATTCCATGATTCACGAGGAAATAGTTTCTTAAGATCTGCCTCAGTTTTCACCACATTTTTACCATCAGTGAGCTTCCAGCGCTGCGCTAAACGATGAATATGTGTGTCTACAGGGAACGCTGGCACCCCAAATGCCTGAGCCATCACCACCGAGGCAGTTTTATGACCCACACCTGGCAGCTCCTCTAGCTCTTCAAAGCTCTGAGGAACTTCTCCTCCATGTAACTCCATGATCATCTTCGACAGCACAGAAATCGCCTTAGACTTCCGCGGAGACAATCCACAGGGTTTAATCAATTCACGGATTTCCTCCACTGGCACCTGCGCCATATCTGAAGGATTATCAGCTCGTTTAAATAATGCCGGAGTAATCTTATTCACCCTCTCATCAGTGCACTGTGCCGATAACAACACCGCAACAAGTAGTGTGTAACTATCAGTATGATCCAGCGGAATAGGAGTTTCTGGATACAGCGCCTCTAATCGATGCAGCACATAGTCGGCTCTCTCAGCTTTAAGCATCCTCACCCTCCTCATCTTCATTGATTTGGAATTCAGGCCCCATCTGGCTATCCTTCATCTTCATGAGTAGTTCAGAAACATCATTCAAGCCAGACCAGACATTCTCCAGCACATACATTGGCGCTTTATCCCTGACACATAGAGCAATACAGTCACTCGGCCTGGCATCTAGCTCAACGATTTTTTTCTGCATCAGCTCGTTTTCAGCCTCTATAAAGAGTCTAGCGAAGTAAACTTCATCCTGAGCATCCACAATGACCATCCTCATCACCTTCGCTCCAAATGCGCCCATGAAACCATGAAATAGATCATGCGACAGCGGCCTAGGAGCCTTCTCACCTTGCAGCGCCACATTGATGGACACCCCGAGGCTCGGATCTATATAAATCAAAATAATCTTCTCACCATCACCTAGGAATAATGCACAGCCAGAGGGTGTAGGCAGAAGAGCCACAGGTTCTATCCTTACCAATTCTTTCTTCATCTGCGATCACCCTAACACAAAGCACCCTGAACACAAGAAACGCCTCTCGTGTTCACTTAAAATTGAAGCGGGGAGCCGCAAGCGCTCGGCGGAGAACAAGGGCTTCTCGCTCCATGCTTCCCGCTTCCGATGTCAAAGACATCACTCCCTCAAATCCACTACATCGTCATACCACCATCACATGCCATTACCTGACCAGTGATGTAGCGTGACTCTGCCCCAGCTAGGAAAAGCACTAGATTCGAAATATCAGCAGTCGCTCCGAATTGCTTGAGTGGGATGTTAGCAAGAATACCTTCTCTAACAGCCTCTGGAAGTTCATCAGTCATATCTGTAGAGATAAATCCTGGCGCCACTGCATTACAGCAGACTTTTCTACCAGCTAGCTCACGAGCGATAGATTTAGTAAATCCGATCAAGCCAGCCTTACTAGCGGCGTAGTTCGCCTGTCCTGGATTACCAATAAGGCCGATCACACTAGCAATGTTAATGATACGTGGATCTTCAGCTTTCATCAGAGTTCTTTGGAATGCTTTCACTGTGTTAAATGCTCCTTTGAGGTTCGTGTCGAGCACGGTGTCCCAGTCAGCATCCTTCATACGCATAAGAAGTCCATCTCTAGTCACACCTGCATTATTCACAAGAATATTCACTGTTCCGAAATCCGCTACGATCTGCTTACCAAGAGCCTGCACAGCATCATGATCTGCTACATCAACAGCATAAGCCTTTGCCGAATCAGCAAATTCTGCGTTGATCTCATCTGCAGCGCCTTGGCAGCTACCTTCACTTCTGCTAACTACAGCTACTTTACCGCCTTCAGCAGCGAATGCTTTTGCTATCTCCTTACCGATGCCTCTTCCAGCTCCAGTTACTACGGCTACTTTATTATCAAATTTACCCATGCACATTTCTCCCACTTCTGAAGCTATCTGAAAACCCTAAAAATAAAAAAAATCACCACAAATGACAAATAAATGAAATAAATCAGCCACTAACTGCATCTAATGAATAACAACCAGCCACAAAACGATGAAGATAACTCAAACAATTCTGCCAATAGTCACAGCCTCTGCATTAGCGCTTCTCAGCTCATGTGCAACCGTTTCAAGAGCTGTTCCAGTTAGCCAAACTCCGGCACCTAGCATCAACTCTGTAGCTGTCGCTCCAACAAAATCTGCTATCTCTAAGAAAGCTAAAACGCAGAAAAAGAGCATTCCCACCAATATCGTCAGCAAGAAATCTTTACCAGCCAAGCAACCTAGCGCATTCACTAAACCTGATTTCCTACAATCAGGCGCTGGCCTCACCACGGAAGTCTGTTGAACAGGTGCTCCAGCCGTTCAGTAAGTTTACTGAAAAATTCATAAAGCACTAGTCGAACGCTCCATTCACTACCGTTACTTGAGGGACTTCTCCCTCGGTCAACTCCACCTCTACCACATCATATCGCCATATAAAGTTAGTCTCGTCTAGCATGCTAAGCCAACTTCTAGCACCACGCTTAATAAGTTCCTGTTTCTTAGCATTCACAGCATCCAGCGGACGACTAGTCTCCCGCTTACGCCTAGTCTTCACCTCCACAAAGCTCAAGACATCGCCATCTCTAGCCACTATATCTACCTCACCTCCCTTAGGTCCACGGTAGTTCTTGTAGAGAATCTTACGGCCCATCTTCTGCAGTTCTAATCTGGCAATTTTCTCACCTATTTCTCCGACAGCAATATGCCCCATATTCTCACCATCCTTCACCAGCCAATTTACCTCCTTCCTTAAAAGAGGATGACACTTCGCAATAATAGAACTCACAATACCCATACCACATTTCAATCTAAATCTTTATTCCTAAATCAACAATAACAAATCACATGAAACATATAACCAAACTATTCATCCTCTTAATTTTCACTCTCACCACGGTGAACTCTAGTGCCGCATCTAAAGAAGTGAGAACAAAACACTACAACCTAAAAGACGGCCTCGCCCTCAAAGGTTACGACCCCGTCTCCTACATTGATCACAATAAGGCGGTTAAAGGTAAATCTATCTACGTCCACACTCAAGAAGGTGTCAAATACCGCTTCAGTAGTAGAGCCAACCTAACTAAATTCAAAGCCAGCCCTAGTAAATATGAACCACAATACGGCGGATGGTGCGCCTACGCCCTCTCAGACGGAAATGGCAAAGTAGACATTAATCCTAAGAGATTTAAAGTAATCAAAGGCAAGCTCTACCTCTACTATGATGCGTTCCCATGGGGAAACACACTGGAAAAGTGGAACGAAGGTAATGATGCAGCTCAAATCAAAAAAGCTAACTCAGCTTGGAAGAAACTTCTCCCATAGTCATCACTTTACATAAGATCAACATGAAAACTTTCACATTCCTACTAGCTCTAGCAGCCACTCTTATCTTCTCATCCTGCGGATCTAACGATGAGGCTACTAAAGACCAGGCTAACTCAAAAGCTGAGCTTTATGAACAAGTCACCAAACTACTAACCACAGTCACGGACGAAACTACGGCAACAGCAGCAACTAGCCAACTCGCTGAAATCCAAAAGGAACTCACACTAGTAGACACTCAAAGCAAAACTCTACAAATCAGTGCTGAACAAAAAGAAGCACTAAAAGTAGTCACTGATGAAGCAGTAGAAAAAATGCTCCAAGCCTGTGACCAAGCGGCAACACGCATCTCTAAAGATGATAAGGCATCAGCAATTCTGAACGCTGCCATTGATCAACTATTCGCCACTCTAGAATCATTCGAAGAATAAAGAGTTAGATAGCATAAATTTCTAACATCACCAAAAGCTCCATTGACCTCGGTCACATGGAGCTTTTTCATCCCCCTATCTCCATTCTAACCACTGGATAGGTCATGCAGAACATGTTAGAGAAAAAGCACACTGTAAATGCTCTGTTCATTATTTGTTGACGAGCTCGCTCAGATATAGTTAATAATCCACCTATTAAGTGCAGTCACTGTGTTTGTTTTATCAACTTTACTGTAAACGGCTATCGTCGAGCGCCTAAATCAACCAACAATCATGAGAATTATTAATCTACTAAAGCGTCCCAGCCTCTACCTAGGCATCGCTATTTGCGTCTGCAGCAGCAACTGTAGCAGCGATGACGACAGCAGCAGCTCAAGCATTATAGCCACTTTCCAACCGGGATTTAACCCACAAACTCTTCAAACATTCTCTCAAGTTTGGCTAATCAATAACGCCAACAGTTCGAATATCGTAGCATCAGTTGCATCACCCAATACCATTAACTATAGCTACACATTTAGCGGTCAGACTGTTAAATCAGATGGAACTTCGTTCATCTTCAACAGCTTGGGAACTAGCGCTACTCTTGACAGTAGCTTCAACTTCACAGGAGTAGCCTCCACCTATTCACTTCTTACTACAGAGCTAGCTAACAGCACCAGTCCACTAAGCATAGCAGTGGCAGCTTTTGACTCTAGTGATGCCGCAGCAGCGGACATCATCAAAGCAGCGAACGATGCCGTGCCAAATTTGATTATCTTTTACAACGCCGGCACCTTCTACACCCTCGATTCATTAAGAATGGTGACAAACAATAATAACCAAGGAACACAGACATTCATTGGCAGCCCTATCCTCTTCACTAGCAGCCAAGCTCGCCAGGGAGTCGCATCACAGTTCTCACAAGTAAGCACTGTGGAAGTCTCCTACAGAACACCTATTGATTAAGCTATCGCAATTTATTAAACTATCAACTTTTGACCAACAATTTTAGACGAATAACAATTATGAAAAAGCAATTTCTCACAACAATTATAGCACTGAATTTCGCCACCACGTCGGCGTTCTCTGCAATCTCAATCACACTCAACTACACTGACATCGGTGAAGGAGGCGTAAATAATAGTGGTATTTCTGCTGCTCAGCAAACAGCATTCACAGCTGCTAAAGCTACATGGGAGACTTATCTCACTGGCTACAGAGAGGATGCGGGAATCACCGAAATCGTCATCAACGTTAGCGGACCCGCTATTGACGGACCAGGCATGGTTCTTGGCAGTGCTGGCCCAGACTCTGTTGCCAATTCAGCCAACTTTACTTACTCCACATCAGGTGAGATGAGATTTGACTCAGCCGATATTCAAGAGCTTGAGAATGACGGTGAACTTGAATCTGTAGTATTCCACGAAATGGGACACGTTCTAGGCTCAGGAACTCTATGGGAAGATAACGGTCTTTATATAGACGGATCATTTGAATTCACAGGTGAAACTGCTCTTGAGAAATACCAACGAGATTTTGACCCTACTGCGACATTTGTTCCTGTAGAGGACGAAGGTGGCCCCGGCACAGCGGGCGCCCACTGGGACGAGGATCCAGGTAACCCAAGAGCAAACAACCCTAACGCTCCATACAACGGTAACTCATTCAACGCTGAGGTCATGACTGGTTTCTCATCTGGAGCCGATAACTTCTTAAGTGATGTAACTATCGGAGCATTCTACGATCTAGGTTACACCGTAGAATACATCGTGCCAGGTGGACCATTCCACTGGGACGCTGGTAATCCTACTAACGATGGAGCTATTACATCAGGTGATGGCATCTGGAACCTCACTAACACTAACTTTGCCATCCCAGATGGAACTGAAAACAAACCATACGAAGACAGATCTATTGTCATCTTCGGCGACACCGGAAGCACTGTAACTCTAGAGGGCACACTTAAGCCGTTCTCTATCTCAGTAGAAGCAGATGGCTACACATTCATCAATGGCACACTAGACACTGGCGAAGGTGCAGGACTTATCCTCAATGTTGTAGACGCGGCACACACTCTAGACCTAAACTCACCAGTAGTAGGAGCTAGCTCTCTTATCATCGGTGGAGCAGGCACAGTGAACAACCTCAACACAATTTCTTCTGAGATTGAGATGAACTCTGGAACTCTACTTAACAACGGAACTGGTGTAATCTCAGGTAACATCACTCTCGCTAATGCTGCAACGTTAAGAACTGACGCTGGCGGACTAGACAACGGAATCAATGTAAACAATGGCGGCACACTTGATATTAGCGCAGACCAGAGCATTCAGAACTACACCTCTACAGGCACACTCTCTGGTGCTGGCTCTCTCACAGCAGACAGCTTCGCTCTAAATGGTGGATCAGTAGTTAACTCTGATCTTCTCAACGGTGACATTACTACCAATGGCGCAGTATCAATCACTAGCGCAACAGCAGGCAATCTAAACGTAGCCTCAGGCACAACTACTCTCACAGGTAGTAATGCAGGCAATGTAAACATCCTAGCTGCTGGACAGCTCAACTCGGCAGCCAACACACTCAGCGACACAGCAGCTGTCGTAAACGCAGGCGTTTTAAATCTCCAAGGAGACGAAACAATCGCTAGCTACGACGGCAGAAACGGAACACTCAGAGGCTCTGGAGCTCTTACTCTAGGAAGCTTTAGAGCAGGCATCATCGAAACTGCTGTCAACGGCACAGAATCACTCGGTCTCACTGTAGACAATGGTGGTGCTGCTGTAACACTCGGAGCAGGTTCTACTCTTAAGTTCGACACGGCTGCTGGCCCAGTTAATCTACTAGACGTCTTCCCTCTCTTCACCAACACTAGTGGTATCGTAGGTGATGCTACTTCTATCGGCTTTGAGAACTTTGACCTCTCAGCGCTAGGCTTTGACGTAAGAGCAGTATTTGATGTCACTACTGGTAACATCATCATTACCTCTAGCTCATTCTCTGGAAACACTCCTAACTCATCAGCGGTAGCTGCTGCGCTCTACGGAGTTGAAGCTGGTGCCGGCCGCATCACAAACGTCAATGGTATCTCAGGTGAATCTCAGGATGTCCTAGACCGCCTTAATGCTCTAGCTACTGCCTCTGCTACTGATGACGTGACTATCCAGTCACAGCTTCAAGAGCTTTCACCAGAAGTTTACGGAAGTGTTGCAGACTACTCTCTTCGTCAGCACCTCAGCTACAAGGACGCAGCCACTCACGCTCAATATACTGTCCGTAATGGCACATGGGAAGTATTCGCAGGTGTGAACAGCCAAACTATCAAGAGTGACAGCTCACTTGATAATGCGGATTATGAACTTCAGGGAAGTGGAGGATACGTAGGTATCTCTCAACAGAACTCTAACGTATTCCGCTACGGTATGTTCCTCGCTACAGATGATGGTGAAATCAAATCTAACAACGGCCTTCTTAACCTTGATGCCTCAGGTAACGTCTTCGGTGCATTCACTGAACTCGGTGTCCTCATGCCATGGGAGAACGACCAAAAGCACGGCCTCATCACAGCAGGTATCAGCTTTGGTAAGTTTGACTACTCAGGAACTCGTAGCGCTCAGCTAATCACTAACACTACTGGTGACTTCAGCGCATCTACTTTTGAAATCGGCTTAGGCTACAAGGTTGCTCTCATCGACAACCCTTACTTCAAGATGAGCCCTTACCTTGGCTTTGACTACATCGTAGCAGACGTTGACGGATTCAGTGAGACTAACCCTGGCCCTGTAAACAATGCTCTAACAGTGAGCGACTATTCCAAGAAGCTACTTCTCTTCAACTACGGAGTGGAATCAGAGTGGAGACCTACAGCTGGATCATTCGGATTTACTGCTAAACTCGGCATGCAACAGAACCTTGCTGATGATAGCTCAGAAATCACAGCGAACTTCACAGGCGCTCCTGATTTCACAGTAACTTCACCAGGTCTCTCAGAAGCTATCATGGAAGCACGCGGAGGAATCTTCTTTAACCTGACAGAGAACTCCCAGCTCAGAGCATCATACTTCAAGCTCAGCGGTGACGACATCGACTCTGCTAGCGGTGGAAACATCGGCTTCTCAGTCGCTTGGTAATACAAGTTCTATAAACAATCATCCATGCTCGGAAGTGAAAGCTTCCGAGCATTTTTTTTGCCCTGAAGCCGAAGCTGAACACATCCTTCTCTAGAGATCTAAAACTAAATATCTAGCCACCATACGTAAAGCATCGTGTTTTACAACGCAGCAACTCTGCTCGACTCAGCTTGCCGTTACTTTTGAATAGCTTGCCCTCTTAATGAATAGGATCTATCCGCAGATTTCGCATCGTTTGTAAGCTATCACTCATCTCCGAACTCACGCCCTGTAGTTTTCTAGCTCCCGTCTCACGTCTTTCATACTGGCCTTGGTAGTTAGGCATGCTCTGGGCTTTGGCTTTCATACTTTGATAAAATGAATTCACGAATTCCTTACTACCCAGCACCACTCCATCACTAAAGTAGCGCACTCGGCAGCGTAGCATCTCCGCCCTGCTTAGTTTACCTCCAGCCTCCAGTATCTTCTCTGAAGCCTCTCTGCTGTAGCCTCTACGCTTCTTACTGCGCTTAGACTTACTTTCTCCTCGCACTGGCGCACCACCCTGCTCAGCGGCGACCCCGTCCACTGCCAGCACCATCCGATAATCATTCATCACCTGTTTCCACTCTTTAGACAATTTCCCTAACAGCTCCATATTAGGCGCTACGTTCTCTACTCCCTGCATCACACTGAGCAG
>CAKZNV010000153.1 GCA_937132085.1 uncultured Rubritalea sp.
ACCGATATAGTGTTGCAAGGGGGGCGTATCTGACGCATTAAGTGGCAAATTAAATTTAGAGTTATGAGTAAGGAAAATAGTAAAGATTTCATCAGAACAATCATCGCAGAAGACATCGCTAACGGTAAGCACGAGACTAGTATTACTCGTTTTCCGCCTGAGCCGAATGGCTTCCTGCACATTGGTCATGCTAAGGCTCTGTGCCTAAACTTCGGCCTTGCTCAAGAGAATGCTGGCAGCGGAGCTCGTTGTCACCTTCGCTTCGATGATACGAATCCTGTTAAAGAAGACACTAAGTATGTGGAGAGCATTCAGAAGGATGTGAAGTGGCTTGGTTTCGAATACGGTGAGAATCTTTTCTTTGCTAGTAACTACTTTGAGTATTTCTATGACTGTGCTGTGCATTTGATCAAAAGTGGACTGGCTTACGTGGATAAGCAGACTCCTGAGGAGATGCGTGAAGGTAGAGGTAAGGTAGGAATCCCAGGTAAGAATAGTCCATTTAGAGAAACTGCTGTTGAGGAAAATTTAGAGCTATTTGCGCAGATGCGAAATGGTGATATCGGAGAAGGTGAGGCCGTGCTCAGAGCGAAGATCGACATGGAGTCACCTAACATGAACATGCGTGACCCTGCGATTTATCGTGTGCTTCACTCACATCACCACAACACTGGTGATGCGTGGAAGATCTATCCTATGTATGACTTTGCGCATCCACTAGAGGATGCTAAGGAGATGATTACGCACTCACTTTGTTCACTAGAATTTGAAGATCATCGACCGCTGTATAATTGGGTGGTGGAGAACTGTCCTACGCCGGCAAAGCCTCGTCAGATTGAGTTTTCTCGTCTGAATATTTCTTACACAGTGATGAGTAAGCGTAAGCTGCTTCAGCTCGTGGAAGATGGAATCGTCAATGGCTGGGATGATCCAAGAATGCCTACACTTTCAGGAATGAGGCGCCGTGGTTACACACCAGAGGCGATCCGTTCATTCATCGAAAAAGGTGGTGTGACTAAGGTGAATAGTGTGACGGATTTCTCTGTGTTAGAGGCAGAGGTTCGTAATGATCTTAATAAGACAGTGGATCGCAGAATGGCGGTTATTGAGCCTCTTAAAGTAGTGATTTCTAACTGGGACGAAGATCGTGTAGAGCACATGATCTGTAATAATAACCCTGAAGATGCTACTGCTGGGACTCGCGAAGTTCCTCTGGGTAAAGCATTTTATATCGAGCGTGATGACTTCATGGAAGATCCTCCGAAGAAGTATTTCAGACTCGGACCAGAGAGAGCTGTTAGACTCAGAGGTGGATACATCATCAAGTATCTGAGCCATAGTTTAGATGCAGACGGAAACGTTACTGAAGTGCAGGTGGAGTATATTCCTGACACGATCGGACAGAATGCTCCAGAGGGTATCAAGTGCAAGGCAGCGATTCACTGGGTGAGCGCGGCGCATGCAGTCGATGCCGAGGTGCGTGTCTATGATCGACTCTTCTCAGAAGCTAATCCAGATGCTGCTGAAGGTGGATTCTTGACTTGCCTCAACGAAGATTCTCTAGCAGTGATCAATGGCGCCAAGCTGGAGCCAATCCTAGGGAATGTGGAGCCAGGTTACCGCTGTCAGTTTGAGCGAGTGGGCTATTTCTGCACAGACTCTGAAGATCACGTAGCTGGTGAGAAGAATGTCTTCATCAGAACTGCTGCTCTGAGAGATTCTTGGAAGTAGGGGGAGCTTCGCTCCGTCAATGGTTGATTGGTCAATAGTCATGAGTTCCAGTGCTTTGTTGCTGGGGCTTTGGGGCGTTCTGTAAGGTAAATCTCACGTGTTTTAGCATAAATTTAATCTAGCGTAATTGACTGATTCAGTGCATATTTACGTCGTTGAACGATAACTCTACAGGCGGTTTAAAGGTGATATGGATATGCTTAGGCGTAGCCTTGATGCTTCATGTTACCGTGGCGTTTGTTGCATTGCATCCATTTATCTTAGTGATGTTGCCGCAGGAGCCTGATACTCCTGCGAAGCCGGTTGTTGAAAAGAAGAAAGAAGTCATAATTGCTCTAGTGCGACCTGCGCCTATCATTCCGATGGTTACAGCGCCTACTCCGATGAATCCACAGCCTACAGAAAATTCTTCTGAAATGGCGAAAAAGGAGCTTGAGAAGACTGAGCCTAAGGAGTTTGAAAAGGAAGAGGTTGTTAAAAAGGAGCCAATCAAGGAGGTTCCGAAATACACTAGGACATCGGATGAGCAGCTACAAGGGGAGCCAGATAAGGCGGTTCTTCAGGGTGAGCGTAGCACGATAGCGGCTAGTAGTGCGGCGGCTAAGGTGAATGCGCCTGATAGAGCTTCTGTGACTGGAGATTCTAAATATAAGGATCGTGATGAACTGGTGGATACTACTTATCAAGATGGGGCGCTGGAGCATATGAATAAAGGTGCTGATGGTAAGCCGACTCAAGATCAAGCTACTCCGCCTACGCCAAAGTCATCGCCGATGAAGCCGAAATTTGCAGATCAACCAGACCTTCCTGAGCCAGACCCTAACAAGGTGGCTGATCAGGAAGTGAAGGAAAAGAAAAGCAGTATCGAGGAGACTCCTGAGCGTGGCGAGGCAATGGATAAAGGTGAGCTGGCTACTACTGATAAGAACGTAGATAAGTTTCTAGAAACTGATGATAAGTCACTGGATAAAGCTGACGAGGTGATGAAAAATCTGGCTGATGAGAAGAAGGATGGTTTGGCTTCTGAAGAGAAGACGATTGCTAATAAGAAGGTAGATCCTGATGCAATGAAGGAGAAGGCGGAAGAGGAAAAGCGTAAGAAGCAGAGGGAAGCCAGCAAGAAGTCATCGCAGCCTAAAACGGCATCTAACAAAACTAAGAAAGGTTTCAGATCTGAGGCGAAGGCTACTGTTGTGGAAGGGTCACTGTTCAGACGATCTAAGAAGGGCTCGGCCAATGTGAAGGCGACGCCACTCGGCAAGTATATGGCCACAATTTCAAAATTGGTTGAGCAAGAATGGCAACGCAGGTGCATGATGCATGCGGATCTGATCCAGCCAGGCTCGGTGCGAATGAGCTTCATCGTGATGCCTAATGGGAAGGTGAAGCATACGAGGACTTTGTCGAGACAGAGTGGAAGTGAAGCGCAATTTAACCTGACTTACCAAGCGATCAATTCTGTGAAACTTCCACCCATGCCAGCTTCTGTTAAAAAAATTCAAGAGGGCGACCCGATTGAGTTCAGATATTCCTTTTCGTTTTAAACGCATTCTACTACACATTCATCCATGACTTTTACGCAGTATTTTCCCCTCGGTGCCACTGATGCATCTTGGATAGAGAAGATCTTTTCCTTTATCGATAAAGGCGGAGTCTTCATCTACTTTATCATCCTTTGTTCTATCGCCGCTGTGACCGTGATGCTGTTTCAGGCATTTTTGTTAGGTCGTAGCAGAGTGATTCCAGATAGCTTGGTTTATAGTATGAATGCTTACCTTTCACAAGGTGATGAAGAGTCTACTAACAGGCTTAATACTAGCAGGAAGTCTGCTCCGAGTGTGTTGCAGAGACTCTGTGATGTGGTGCTGGAAAGACATGATCGTAAGGATATGGAAATTCAAGAAGCGGTGCAGGTCAGTGCTCGTGAAGAAATTATCAAGATGCAGGCGGGAATCCCAGTGTTGGAGGTGATCATTGCGATTGCTCCCTTGCTCGGTCTGTTAGGGACGGCGACTGGTTTGTTCACGGTTTTCGGTGGTGTGGGAGCTGGTGAGGAGAAGTATGAAGAGATGGCGCAAGGTATCTCGGAGGCTCTGATCACGACAGTTTCTGGACTCGCTGTGGCAGTGCCGGCAGTGATAGCGCATGGAATCTTTAATCGTAAGATAGAACGCTACGCGGCAAGGCTCGAAGTAGTGATGAGCAAGTTCGTAGGTTCCTACTCAGTGGGTAGAGATAAGAAATAATTTAGCGAATTTAAGATGAATTTCCTGCAACGCCGCAAACCTACTCCCTCAGTGCCCATTTTGCCACTGATTGATATTTTGACGATCCTACTGATCTTCTTTGTGGTGACGACTCAGTTTAAAAAGAAGAAGCACACACTGGAGATAGAGCTGCCGAAGTCGAACGGCCAAAGTGTGACGATGCAGGTGCTGGATGACGCTGTGTTGGCTATCTCTAAGGAGGGGCAGTATAGCCTGAATACAGTGCGGATGCCACAGGATGAGCTGGTGAATTATTTGAACATTTACAGAGAAGAAAACCCAAAGGCGAAGTTTATTATTGAACAAGACAAGGGAACAGGTGAGGAATACGAAGTCTTCGCTATCGATGCGCTGACTGAAGCTGGATTCAAGCATATCTCTAAGCGGGTGCTGCTAGACGGCGAAGAAAAGTAAAATTTTAATACGAAAGAATAAGATGATTTTAGATATAGTTCAATTTGGTGAGCCAGTGCTGCGCAAGAAATGTGCGCCAGTGACTGAGGTAAACGAGACGCTCGAAACATTGGTGAAGAATATGGTGGAAACTATGATCGATGCTGATGGCATCGGTCTTGCAGCTCCGCAGGTGGGTGAAGATATTCGCCTCGCTATCGTGGATGTGGCGCATGATCCTGAGTGTGTGAGTTTCTTCAAGGTGGATGGTGAAGATGCTAAGATGGCGGATCACATGCCATTGGTGTTTATCAATCCAGAGCTAGAGCTTAGCGGACCTAAAGAAGCTGAGAGCGAAGGCTGTCTGAGTATTCAGGAAGTCAGAGCGAAGGTGAAGCGTCCTACTATTGTTAAAGCTACGTTGAAACAGATGGATGGTAGTGTGAAGGTGATCGAGACTGATGGCTTGTTAGCGAGAGCTATCCAGCATGAGGTGGATCATTTGAATGGTGTGCTTTTCACTGACAGAGTGGCTTCTACTACTAAGGCTAGGCTTAAGAAAACGCTTAAGGAACTGGCGAATACTAAGTGGGAACGTAGGTAGTTGCTGTTTTAAGACCACCACGAACGACACGGTTTTAGTGGTTACTTTTTTAGACAGAATTAACAGAATGTGACAGAATTTCTGTGCACGACGGTGACTTGGTTGATGGAGCTTTGTGCCGTGCTTTCAGCACGGGGTGTCTCTGGTGGTGAGTGACCTAGGAATGAATTCCTAGGCTTTGGTTATTTGACCTCTTCAAGGTCTGGGTTGTTGGTTCTCCTGAAGTAAGGAAATAGCCAGAGTATTGTGCTAGGTGCTTTGGGATAGGTCTTATGGGGCTTATCGGACCTATTACTTTGGCATTGCTAGCGGGCTAGGCTCCCCAGAACATTAGGGCGCAGGATAATACTGCGATGCCGTAGGCTAGGCCGGCTAGGCTTAGGAAGCGGAATCGGCTTGGGGTGGCTGTTGCCCAGTTGATCATGTCTCTTAGGTAGTAGGGCATGCCTACGCAGAAGAGTCCTTTGATGATCATTCCGTATGCGTAGAGTGGGAGGAGGAATTTGAATTGGTTTGGCTCCTGCCAAGCTGCGGCTAGGAGTGGAGCTGCTGCCATGAGCATGACTACGCCGAGTCCGCGAACAGCGAGGAATTCTTTGACGTCTTTGATGATGAAGAAGCCTACGATTGGGACTACGAAGAGAAGGATTGGCTTGAGGCCGTTGAAGTCATTTAGCTCCATGGTGATAGGGCTGCCGTTGATGACGAGGAGCCAGAACCAAGCTAGACCGATGGTCATGAGGACGCGGCCGAGAGCTGTGTTACGTGGAAATTTCTTGAAAAAGTCGATAGCAGCGGTGGACTGAAGGACCATCCAGAGGTGAAGACCGATGATAAATGCAGCGAGGACGAAGCCGGCTGTGTTAAGTGGAATTTTCTCGTATGCGTGCATGGAATGGATGTGTTTCTGTCCTAGTGACGTGGCAGAACTACCTTAGTATGCTGGGAGGGTAAAGGAGATTATTGTTGGTCATTTGTGGTTTTGTGACTTTTCATCTGATGGAGTTTGTCTATGGATAGACTATGCAGATTGAGAAAACGGATTACGAAAAGTTAGGACAGTTTTATTTAGGTCGAGAATATGATCTAAAGAAGAGCCAGCTGGAGGATGAGTTGGTGATGTATGACTCGAAGGATCTGGTGACTCATGGTGTGGTTCTCGGGATGACTGGGTCAGGTAAGACGGGTCTGTGTATCGGTCTGCTGGAGGAAGCTGCTATGGATAACATTCCAGCTATCGTGATAGATCCGAAAGGGGATATAGGTAACTTGATGCTGACGTTTCCTGACTTTGAGGGCAGTGATTTCCGTCCGTGGATCAATGAGGATGATGCAAAGAAGAAGGGCAAGACGCCGGATGAGTTTGCTGAGAAAACGGCGAAGATGTGGGAAGATGGGATCGCTCAATGGGGACAGAGTCCAGAGCGTGTGAGAGAATTTAAGGAGAAGATCGATATCAATGTGTTCACTCCGGGGAGTAAGGCAGGAATTCCTGTTAGTATCTTGAGTTCACTAGATGTTCCGCCGTTTGAGGTGATGGATGATGGTGAGCTGCTGGGTGATAGAATCGAGAGCACAGTGAGCTCTCTGTTGTCGCTGGTGGGTGAGGATGCGGATCCGATTCAGAGTCCTGAGGCAGTGTTGCTCAGCGCTATTTTCCAACATAGCTGGGCAGATGATGAGGGGCTGAACATTGAGTCACTGATCAGAAGTATCCAGAAGCCGAAGTTTGATAAGGTGGGGATTATTGATCTGGAGAGTTTTTATCCTGCTAAGAAACGTCAAGTGTTGGCGTTGAAATTTAATAATCTGCTGGCTAGTCCAGGTTTCTCGACATGGATGGAGGGACCGCCTCTGGATATCCAGAAGATGCTTTATCATGATGATGGCAGAGCGAGAGTTTCTATTTTCTCGATTGCTCACCTGAACGATAGCGAGCGCATGTTCTTTGTGAGTATTCTGCTGAATCAGATGCTGGGCTGGATGCGTAGTCAGAGTGGAACGACGAGTCTGAGAGCGATGCTCTATATGGATGAAATCTATGGATACTTACCGCCTACAGCGAATCCGCCTAGTAAGAAACCGATGCTGACGATGCTGAAGCAAGCGAGAGCGTTTGGTTTGGGAGTGCTTCTGGCGACTCAGAACCCAGTGGATCTGGATTACAAGGCGCTGTCAAATATCGGAACTTGGTGGTTGGGTAGACTGCAGACGGAACGAGATAAGGCGAGAGTGCTGGATGGCTTAGAAGGTGCGGCTGCTAGTCAGAACGGGAGATTTAATCGTAGGGAAATGGAGGAGCTACTAGCTGGACTAGGTAGCCGTGTGTTCCTGATGAATAATGTGCATGAGGATGGGCCAGTGGTCTTCCATGTGCGCTGGGTGATGAGTTATCTACGAGGACCGATGACTAGACGTCAGATCAAGACGCTGATGGATCCGAAGCGTGGAGCGTTTGAGGTGGAGACTGAGGAGGTGAAAGCTGTGAGCTCTAACCCGATGGCTATGCCTTCGTCGGCTCCAGCGGCTCCGCCGAAAGGTCAGAGACCAGCGGTGGGAACAGGTGTGCAGGAACGTTTTGTTCCATTTGCTGGTGAAGTAGATAGTGTGAGCTATGTTCCACATCTTCTCCGTGAGGCTCAGGTGCATTTTAGTAATAGCAAAACTGGTGTGGAAGGCTCAAGACGAGTCAGATTTATCAATGCTATGAGTGAAGCTGGAGTAGCGTGGAATGATAATCTCAATGTGCCAGTGCCGTATAAGAAGCTAGAAATCGATCCTAGAAAAGGTGCAGGTTATGAGGAGTTGCCAGGCTTTGCGATGAATTCTGCGAACTATAAAGGTGTCGAGGATGACTTCGAGGACTGGATTTATAGAAATGAGAAAGTGGATGTCTATTTCTCTCCATTACTGAAAGAGTATTCTAAGATGGGGGAGAGTGAAGGGGAGTTCCGCGGACGTCTGAACCATGCAGCTCGTGAGTTGCGTGATGAGGCTATTGATAAGATACGAGCTAAAATGCGTAAGAGTATCAAGACCAAGGAAGGTCAGTTGGATCGTGCGATGATCACTCTGGAGCGTGAACAGTCTGAGGCTAGCAGTGCCAAGATGCAGGCTGGTGTGAGTATCTTCGGCGCTATCGTGGGAATGTTCATGGGCAAGCGCAAGATGAGCGCTACTAATATCAACCGTGGCAGAAGCTCGATAGGCTCTGCTGGTCGAGCGATGAAGCAGGGCAAAGATGTCAAAGCTGCTGAGCGTAAAATCGGTGGTTTAGAGGATGAAATTGCAGATTTAGAAGAAGAGCTTAGAGCAGAGGTGGAGGAACTAGATGATAGATTTGATCCTGTGCAGTTAAAGCTAGAGACGGTTTCGGTGTCTCCTTATAAGAAGGATATCGATGTGACTAGTGTTTCACTTCTCTGGGTTCCTTTCGATGAGCGTGATAATGCGATTATTTAAATCCTTAGTTTTTTGTTAGAAAATGTTAGAAGATTTAACAGAGATTCAATGTCCGAGTTGTTTCGAGTGGTTTTCCTTTACCCTTCCGCATGAAGTGAATGCGGGAGAGGTGGAGATGGACTATGATTGCGAAGTCTGCTGTCGGCCGATGCGGGTGATAGTTAGTGGCGATGGAGCTTATGCTATTGGGATGGATGACTGAGGGATTTGAAATTTGAGATTGGTGATTTGAAAATTTTCTGTTTGTTTGAATAAAATCGAGGTTCTGGTTGTCATAGTAGTATGAAGTGTTACTTTTCTAGCATGAAACAAGGATTCATGAAATCAATGGTGGTGGCCGCGGTGGCTACCGTGTCGTTATTTAGTTCATCAGTAAAAGCCGATGAGGCTGCTGATAGAGTATTGCGTGGAGCACGCTATGCTTCGACCCTGCAACATCAGGATCTACATGGGACGATGAAGAAAAATGGCAAGAAGACGCCAATATCATTGTTCTTACGTGGAGAGAATATTCAGTTTCTCTATAAGACAAAGAAGGGTGATAAGCGCTTCCACATGCGTCTGAAGAAAGATCAATTCGATCTGTTAGATATCGTGAATGGCAAGACGACTAAATTTAGTAATAAGAAGATCGCTGAGAAAATCAATGGCACAGACTTATCTTATGAAGACCTCTCGATGAGATTTCTTTACTGGAACAATAGTAAACTAGAAGGAGAAGAAAAGATCAGTGGGCAGAAGTGTCACAAGGTGCGTCTGGTGAATCCTGACAAGACTGGTGATTACAGATTAGTCTATGTGTGGGTGCATAAGAAGTATGGTTCACTCATGAGAGTAGTGGGTTATAATAACGCTGGTAAGCCACTGAAGAAATTCCAGGTGACTGATGTGATGAAGGTGGGCAAAGAATACACTCTGAAGACAATGCGAGTGGAGACAGTCAACCCTAAGACAGGTAAATCGTCTGGTGTGACATATCTTGAATTCCAGAAACCTAAGAAAGTTGCGCCTACAAAGCCGACTCGATAGGTTATAGAATGTGGGGTGGCGGCATTAATTCTCTGATTACAGAAAAGTAACTAGACGTATTTGGGTTGTGTGATAAACAAGTAACGCAACAAAAAAATATATATGAGTTTTTTACCTGAACCCTACGCCCATCCATACGAGATAGCTCCAGAATACAAGAAGAGTGTCGCCTACTTTTCTATGGAGTTTGCTATCGATCAAACCCTTAAAATTTACTCAGGAGGCCTCGGCTTTCTAGCTGGATCACACATGCGCAGTGTCTATGACCTGAAGCAAAATCAGATCGGCATCGGTATTCTCTGGTCATACGGTTACTACAACCAAGTCCGAGGAGAGAACCGTGAAATGGCGGTGTCACACCGTCGTAAACAATATCACTTCCTCAAGGATACTGGTATTAAATTTACCATCCAAGTGCATGGCGCTGATGTGTGGGTGAAAGCTCTCTATCTTCCTGCTGATACATTTGGCTCAGCACCGATGTTCTTCCTGACTACTGATATCGAGGAGAATGATCATGTATCTAGAACAATTTCGCATCGTCTGTATGATTCAGACAGCCAGACAAGAATTGCACAATACATCCTGCTCGGAGTAGGTGGTGCTAAGCTTCTTGAAGAGCTAAAGATCGATCCAGATGTTTGGCATCTCAATGAAGCGCACGCTCTGTCAGCAGCGTTTTATGTTTACTCTAAGACGAAGTCTATGGAAGAAGTGAAGAAGCGTTTTGTCTTCACGACTCACACTCCAGTTGAAGCAGGTAATGAGAAGTCTAGTCTAGACACACTGGAGAGGTTTAGCTTCTTCTCAGGTCTGAGTTATGACGAGATCCGTAAGATCACTGGCATCCATGATGATAACTTTAACCATACTTTAGTTGGTCTCCGAATGAGCAGAATCGCCAATGCGGTGTCGAAGTTACACGGTGAAGTCTCTCGCAAGATGTGGGAAGGTCATGAGGGGATCTGTGAGATCACTCACGTGACCAATGCGCAGAATAAGAAATACTGGGCAGACAAGGAACTCGAAGAAGCAAGAGTGGCTAAAGATAAAGTGGCGCTCGCTGCTAGAAAGAAGAGACTTAAGCAGAGAATGTGTGATGAGGTAGCGAACCAGACTGGACGACTATTCGATCCTGAAGTTTTGACTATCGTCTGGGCACGTCGTTTCGCTGGATACAAGCGTGCGAACTTAGTTTCTCGTGATCTAGAGAGATTTGCTGCGATGCTAGAACGCTCTAACAAGCCGGTGCAGATCATCTGGGGAGGTAAGCCTTACCCTAAGGATTATGATGCGATTGAAGAGTTCAATGCGCTCTGTGATCTTTCTTCTAAATTTAAGAACGCTGCGGTAGTAGTGGGCTACGAGCTGTCACTTTCTAAGATCCTCAAGGACGGATCAGATCTCTGGCTGAACAACCCGATCGTGACTCTAGAGGCATCTGGAACATCTGGCATGACTGCTGCGATGAATGCGAGTGTGAATATCTCTACTAATGACGGCTGGGTTTGTGAGTTTGCTAAAGATGGTCACAACTCATTCATCATCCCTGAAGCAGATCCGAATCTCACAGCGGAAGCGAGAGATCAGCACGATCTGCTAGGCTTCTACCAGCTCATGGACACTGAGGTGCTGCCACTATACTACGGTAACAAAGATGGCTGGTGGGACATCGTGCTCAACAGCATGGACGATGTAGCTCCATTCTTCGACTCCGGCCGCATGGCTGACGAGTATTACAAGAACATCTACGCGTAGTCCGCTTAGAGAAACAATTTACAAGAGCTCCTTTGTTAATGCATGGGAGCTCTTTTTTGTTAAGTTTGGATCTTATTGATGATTAGTTTTGCTACTTTGGCATCTTCTTCAGAGCATTTCATCCAGATTAGGTAATATTCATCAGCGTTTTTAGCACAAAAAGTCCCGTTTTCATAAAGCCATTCTAATTCATCAAGAGAGACGGTATTTCGAGACAGGTCGACCAGTTGGTTTTTATGAATCCTTGGTAAATCAAGAATTGAGCGTAAATTAATTAAGATATGAACAAAAGGAACGAATAGAATATGTCCCCATGATAACGGGATGGGTTTAATCATGATAAGGCAGGACACGATAGCGATTATAATAACCGAGAGGGCTATTACGGCTATTAACGGCATTCTTCTTTTGAAATAGTAAATGCCTAGGAACTTACCTACGATATGCCCATTTTTACCTTTGTATAGAATTCTTGGAAACATTGTCTGTTATTACTATTCGAGAGCCATTGATTTTATGTTATTGAGAGTGGGACAGGAGCAACGAAACTCTAATGGTTCTAGTTAAACCATCAAGAGTAAATCAGATTCTAGAGAACAAAATGATCGATTTTATATACAATAATTACATAGGGAACATATGTTCTACTGTTCTAGATTCTGATGATCCTAACGCAAAATTGAAATCTATTGATTCTATAGATAGAGATTTATTCTATATTTCGAAATTTGTCCAAATTGTCTGGAATGGAGGGATAGATGCATACCTCAGTGGCTATTGTGGTGATGACTTATTAAATGTAAAAGAGGCATGTGTGAGATTTGACCTGATTTATTTGCTAAATAAGATAGATGTTTTTCTTACACTGATTCCAGAGTTAGGGCGAGTCCACGACAATCATCAGAGAGAATATGAGAAGATTCTAGTTGAAAGAGGTGTGAATGGGTTTGCGGTGATCTACGAATTTGAAATTGGAGATGAAGTCAATGAGCATCTTAACTTGTGCCTCAAGCATCTACTGAAGGATGAGAATGAGAAGTTTGCTGAAATTGTGTTGAGATGATTTATTAAAAGAAAAATAAATGATGGATATAGATGAATTAGAAGATTACGGAGGTGTTTGTAGATTCAAAGCCGAATCTGTAGAGAGCGCAATTAGTTTAGTGAGTAATCAATTGCAGCAGCTGGAAAATATAAAAATACCTAAGTAGAAGTTTTAACGTAGAGGTAGTATAAAATATAAAGAAGCGAAAATTACTGCCTCTGCTATCAAGGAAGGAACGCCTTTAAATAACGAGAGATAAAAGACTATTTAAATTTATGAAGGGAAATGATCATAAACCAGAGTGGAATCTTTCTTTCGAGCCAGAACCCAGAACTTAACAGAACAGTGGGAGCGTATAATATAGTAAATACAGGAATTATTTGTTCAAAGTGTGAGGCAGGAGTGATTAAAGCTGCCACTCATGTAGCATCTTCGTTTGACGGGGTAGAGCGAAGATTTATGGATTGGGAGTATAATATTGGTGATAAAATGGAGTGGTGGGATAGTAGTAATCCGAAATACTCAGCTTGGAGAGAATCTAATCTTATAGACAGGACAGATAGGACAGATAGGACAGATAGGACAGATAGGACAGATAGGACAGATAGGACAGATAGGACAGATAGGACAGAAGAGTGTTGCTACGCTGAATGTTCGAATTGTCATTATGAGTATTTTGTGGAGATAATTTTCATTGAACTCTCTATACATAAAATACTGTCTTATGGTGAATTAGGTATTTGGCCTTCTAAATACTCGAAGTAGCCAAATAGACAATATTCAAACTGCTCGCCTGTAAAGGTTATGTCAGGTGTGTGTGTATCATCGAAGACTCGTTTGTCTACATCGAACGCTTACGCTCTTGTGTGGTTTGCTGACGATAAAGTTGCGGCAAAGGCTTGCAAGTATCTCGAAGATGTAGCATTGGTTGGGGGTGAGCACAATCATCGTCATTCTTATCATCTCTGCCCTTCTAGCGGGTCTCGCTGGCTGGTTGGCAATACGATCATTGATCGTAGATAGAGATAGGAGCCGCTGGACGATGGCTCTGATGATTCTGAGTTTTGTGAGTCAGCTGTGGGCTTTGTCGCTAAGAGGTGAGCAGAGAGGGAGCTGTCCGCTGATGGATACTGGCGAATATTGTCTGTTCTTATCTTGGTCGCTGACTTTGTTCTACTTGTTGGTAGGTTCTACTTATCGGGTCTCTTTATTAGGGATGTTTACTGCTCCAGTGGTGACAGTCCTACTGCTGGTGACTGGCTTGCCTGGTGTGCTGGATGTGAATCCTGTGCACGCAAATGTGCTGGACTACTGGGGTGAGGTGCATGCGCCGTTATCGGTTCTTTCCTACGGGGCATTGGCTCTGGGGGCTGTGGCTGCGGTGATGTTTCTAGTGTTAAATAACTTTCTAAAGACGGGGCAGATGAGCTCAGGGTTATTTCAGAATATGCCACCTGTGCATACGTTGGTGGGCTCGATGGTGAGGTTGACTATTGTGGGGCTGATCTTTTTAACGATCGGTCTGGTGTTTGGTTTCTTCATGTCGACAGATGGTGGACTGCATCTGTGGGTGGCGAAGGTAGTATGGATAGCGTATTTAGTATTGATGGCGGTGTGGTTTATCAGAGGGATGACTCCACAGCGGATGGCGATGTTGTTATTAGTAATGTTTATTGCCTCGTTGAGCGTTTTCGCAGCTCTCTAGATTAATAAGGAAAAGGGATATAGAGAATGGATTTAATTTGTATAGGACTGAACCATGAAACCGCACCGGTAGAGGTGAGGGAGAAGTTTGCGGTGCCTATGGAGCAGCTCGGTGTGAAGAGTCACGAGCTGACAGAGCTGGCTGGAATTAGCGAAGCAGTGGTGATTTCTACCTGTAATAGGATGGAGGTCTATGTGGCTAGTGAGAGTGTGGAGGAGGCTGAGGTGAGCTTGAAGGATAAGCTGGATTACGCTGCTGATAACGAACATTTCTACGAATTCAAATCTAAGGATGCGATGCAGCATTTGTGTAAGGTGGTGAGTGGTCTGGACTCGATGGTGCTGGGTGAGACTGAAATCTTTGGCCAGGTGAAGAAGGCGTATCAATTTGCCCATGGAGCTGCGGCTACTGGTGGAATACTCAATAAGATCTTCCAAAAGTCCTTCGGCGTAGGGAAAAAGGTGCGCACTCAGACGATGATTCAGAATGGTCAGACCTCAGTAGGTAGCGTGGCGCTGGACTTAGCAGAGAAAATTTTTAGTGATCTGAAACACAGTAAGGTCATGGTGATAGGAGCAGGTGAGATGAGCCGGATTACGGTTCAGAGCATGGTGCTTAGAGGAGTGAAGAAGGTTTATGTTACAAATCGTTCGTTCGATAAGGCGCAAGCTCTGGCTGATGAAGTCGGTGGTGAAGCGGTAAGGTTCGATGATTGGAACAAGGTGCTGACCGAAGTGGATGTGGTGATTTCTTCTACAGGAGCATCTGAACCAGTGGTGACGAGGGCGCAGATAGAGGCGGTGCGTAGTAAACGTAAATACCGTCCGCTATTCATCATCGATATCGCAGTGCCGAGAGACATTGATCACGAGGTGGGTGAGATAGAGGAAGTCTATCTGTATGATCTGGATACGCTTCAGCAACAGGTGGAGCAAGGCAAGGCAAAGCGTGAAGAGCAGATCGCAGCCTGCGAAAAAATAATTTCTAAAGAGGTGGATGGCATGGCCCAAACCGCTACTAACATTAAACGCAAAAAATATGGAAACTCCTAGAAGACTAGTCGTAGGAACACGAGGCAGTGCGCTGGCATTAGTGCAGGCAGATATGGTGGAGAAGTTTTTACGAGTCGCATACCCAGACACTGAGGTGGTGAGAAATGTGATCGTGACTACGGGTGATCGCAGGACTGATGTGCCACTGAGCGATGTGGCAAAAGTAGAGGGTGTTCTGGATAAGGGTGTCTTTACTAAGGAGCTAGAGATCGCATTAGAAAATGGCGAGATTGATCTAGCTGTGCATAGTTTAAAGGATGTTCCTACGGTGCTTCCGGAAGGTTTTGAGATAGCGTCAGTGCTAGAGCGTGCTCCGGTGAATGATGTTCTGATCACTAAGCAAGCTGGTGGTTTGGATGCTCTTAAAGAAGGAGCAACTGTAGCGACTAGTTCGGTGCGTAGACAGAAGATGATTCAGTATCTAAGACCTGATCTTAAGGTTATCGATATCCGAGGCAATGTTCCTACAAGACTTCGTAAGACAGCGGAGAGTTCTGAATTTGATGCAACGATCTTGGCTGAAGCTGGACTCGTTAGACTGGGCTATGATGCTACTGGTGAGATGAAGACTGAAGCTGGTTCTGTGTTTGGTGAGGTCATTGATCCTGAGAGATTTTTACCTGCAGCAGGACAAGGTGCTGTAGGCATCGAGGTTCGTATCGGTGATGAAGCTACTGCTGAATGCGTGCGTAAAATTTGTCATCAACCTACGTTTACAAGAGTAGTAGCTGAGCGTGAGTTTCTCCGTCTGTTAGATGGTGGATGTCATACTCCTGTTGGTGTAGCTACTCAGCTGTTTGGTGAGTCGTTGCTGATGGAAGCAATTGTTTTCCCAGAGGGTGATGAGGCTGGAATGCCGATGACTGCTGAGATCAGCGGCAAAGTGTGCAGCCCTAAGGTGGTGGCGACAGAGTTATTTAACAGCCTCAGTATTGAGGAATAGAGGATAGAAATTATGAGCAAGAATTTACAAGATAAGAAAATAGTGGTGACTCGCACGAGAAGCCAGGCGTCATCACTGGTGGAGAAGTTAGAAGCTCAGGGGGCTGATGTTATTGAGATCCCAACGATAAAGATTTTACCACCAGATGATAAGCAAGAATTCGTAGAAGGTGTGTCTCAAGTGCATACTTATGACTGGATCGTTTTTACAAGCCCAAATGGTGTGGAGAGATTTTTCGAAGCATTCTTCACTGCGTATGCAGATGCAAGAAGCCTCGGTGGAGCTAAGATCGCAGCTGTGGGACCTAGCACAGCTGAAAAGATTAACAGCTATCGATTTGCGACTGATCTGATGCCGGACACTTATGTGGCTGAGTCATTGGTTCAGACATTTGCTGACAATGAGAGCATGGAGCATCTAACAGTTCTCTGGGTGCGAGGATCAGAAGCTAGAGATGTCGTTTCTAAAGGACTTACAGCTTTGGGTGCTATTGTGGATGAATGTATTTCCTACAAGACTGTGGCTGAAAATGAAGATCCGACTGGTGGTAAGGCTCGATTTGCAAAAGAGGGGGCAGATGCCATCACGTTTGCTAGTTCATCATCAGTAGAGAGTTTTCTAAATCTGAATCTAACAGTCGATAAAACTGTCCAAGCAATTAGTATGGGACCTGTCACAACAGCTACGCTTAAGGCGAATGGATTTAAGAATATCGTGGAAGCTAAGGAAAGCACGATAGATGGACTAGTGGATGCTGTTGCTGGAGTATAGGCTAGAGTGGGTATTCGTTATTTTACGTGGGTTGAAATGTTACTAAATATTTAATATCAGTTATTTACTTAGCTTAATAATCATTTGGTTAAAACTAGGCTTGCAGAGGGTAGCTATAAAGTAGTATGCTGATAGATTAAGCCTTAATCTAATGTTTTGTTAGGTTTGGGAGGAAAAGTGTTGCATTTATGGTCTGATTTAAGCACAGTAGCGGAATGCATCCTGATGTAGCTAAACTAGTAGAAGCTGGCCGTATTTCACCAGAAGTCGGAGAACGATTATCACAACTCGCACCGGGTAAATTTTGCCTGCACAAGAATTGGGGGGCAGGAAAAGTTAAGTCATGGGTTCTGAACTCTGGTAAGCTTGTGATTGATTTTGAAAAAGCGCCTGCGCAAGAGATGGGGCTTAAGATCGCATTCTCTAAGACAGAGGTTCTTGATGAAGATCACTTCCGTGCTAAGAAGATCGAAGCTCTCCCTGAACTAAAGAAACTTTCTAAATCGGATCCTGTAGAACTCGTTAAGCAGATTCTTAAGAGTCTAGGTGGTTCACTTAAGCTAGATCAGCTTGAGCGTGAACTGATCGACTCAGTAATTCCAGAAGCTGACTATAAGAAGTGGTGGGATGGAGCTAAGAAGGCGCTCAGAGAAACTAGAGCAGCAATCGTTCCTACTAAGAGAACTGAGCCACTAGTGCTACGTGACGAAGATTTGACTCCTGTCGAGTCTCTCGTGTTAGATTTCGAGAACGCTAAAGAACTGAAGTCAAAGGCACGTTGCCTCGAAGCTATCATTAAGGATTTTAAGCATGTTAAAGGAAATGTAGAAGTGCAGAAGAAGATAGTCGACGATATCGACTCTGCTGTGCGCAAGGGTATCAAGATGAACCTCGGTCAAGCTCTCGACCTCCTCGTAGGTAGAGATGACATGATGGAGCTTTCAGAAGTTCTAGAGCTAGAAAACTCAGCACTACGTCTCAGCGACCTTATCGCAACAGAAGGTAAGAAAATCGGTGACGAACTCGGATCACTGCCTGCAGCTCGTCAGCGCAAGGTATTTGAAGCTTATCCAGCAGCATTCGGTGAGACTTGGGTAAAAGAGATTATTGCTATTTTTGATACTGTTGGACCTCGTGGACTCAGTGAAATCGCTAAACTTCTCATCGAAGAAGATAAGGAAAAAGAGCTTTATTCATACCTCAGAAACCAGATCACAGGAAGAAGCCTCGGAGCTGATTCACTACTCTGGATTTGCCGTGAGCGTAAGAAATCATCAGCTCCAATCTTCGATCACGAAGTTGGACATGCTATTCTTAGCCTGCTAGAGCGTGATGCTATGGATGATGGTCCTCGTAAGAGTGCTAGACTCCAGTCATACTTCATGGAAGACAAGGAACTCATCAATGATCTTCTCGATGGTGCAGATAAGAACGAGGCTAGAAACTTTGGTCGTAAACTTCACCAAGGACAAATTTTCCCAGAGCTAGACAGAAAGTCTCTCATGGCACGCGTGATCAAGGCTGCTCCAAGCACTCAAGAACTCGTGACAGGTGATGCTGCTGAAGATAAGAGCGATCACATCGTCTCATCTTGGGAGAGTATCAAGCGCAGAGAAGCTGAGCGTAAAGATCTCGTGGATGTGCAAATTCCTCAGAACCGTGAAGACATCAAGGTTGCAAAATCTTATGGTGACCTTCGTGAGAATGCTGAATACCACATGTCTAAGGACAACCAGAAGGTGCTTATGCGTCGTAAGGCTGACCATGATAAGGCACTTGATTCAGTAACTGGAACAGATTTCGAAGGAGTAGATCCATCTACTGTGAAGATCGGAACAATCGTGACTCTTGATACTCCAGACGGAGAGAAGGTTATGACTATCCTTGGAGCTTGGGATTCTGATCCAGACAACAACGTAATCTCTTACCTTTCAGAAATGGCTAAGTCACTTCTCGATTCTAAAGTAGGAGACGCTGTAGACGTAGTAGGAAAGCAGATGACAGTAAAAGCGATTGAAGCATATAACAAAGGTTAATACTGATTGTTAATCGATCAACAAAACAAACGATAATTTAAAAAAAAGAAATAATATGTCAGACACAAAGATAGTAGAAGTAAAAGGCCGTGAGATCATTGACTCAAGAGGAAACCCAACTGTAGAAGTAGATGTCATTCTTGCGAATGGTCATTTCGGCAGAGCAGCTGTTCCTAGTGGAGCATCAACAGGTGAGCACGAAGCATGTGAACTCCGCGATGGTGACAAGTCACGCTACCTTGGAAAAGGTGTTCTCACAGCAGTGAAGAACGTGAACGAAGTGATCAAGCCAGCAGTGCTCGGTATGTGTGCTAATGCTCAATCAGCAATCGATAAGAAAATGATCGAGCTAGACGGCACTAAGAACAAGAAGTCACTCGGGGCAAATGCAATCCTCGGCGTATCACTCGCAGCGGCTAAGGCAGCAGCTTCGGCGGCAGGACTTCCACTTTACAAGTATCTCGGTGGACCAAATGCTAAGGTGCTTCCAGTTCCTATGATGAACATCGTTAACGGTGGCTCTCACTCAGACGCTCCTATTGCTTTCCAGGAATTCATGGTTCGCCCAGTTGGCGCTCCTACTTTCAGCGAAGCAGTTCGCATGGGTGCTGAGATCTTCCACAGCCTTAAGAGTGTGCTTCACGACCGCGGTCTTAGCACAGCAGTAGGTGACGAAGGTGGCTTTGCTCCTAAGTTCGACGGAACTATCGATGCTCTCGATACAGTTTCACTCGCTGTTGAAAAAGCAGGTTACAAGGTAGGCGAAGATGTGACATTCGCACTTGATTGTGCGGCGTCTGAGTTCTTCGAAAACGGAGTTTACGACTACAGCAAATTTGAAGGTGAAGGCGGACAGAAGCTAAGCTCAGAAGAGCAAGCAGCATTCCTCGCTGAACTTACAGAGAAATATCCTATCGATTCTATTGAAGATGGATGTGACGAAAATGACTGGGATGGCTGGAAATCACTTACTGAAAAAGTAGGCGACAAGGTTCAACTTGTTGGTGACGATCTTTTCGTCACTAACGTTGAGTTCCTACAAAAAGGAATCGACCTCGGAGTGGCTAACTCAATTCTTATCAAGGTAAACCAGATCGGAACCTTGACTGAAACTCTTGATGCTATTGAGCTCGGCAAGATTCACGGTTATAATTCTGTGATCTCTCACCGTTCAGGTGAAACTGAAGACAGCACCATCGCACACATTGCTGTTGCGACTAATGCTGGACAGATTAAAACTGGTTCAATGAGCCGCTCAGACAGAATTGCAAAGTATAACCAGCTGCTCAGAATTGAGGAAGCTCTAGGTGCTGATGCAATTTATGCTGGTAACCTCTAGGTTATTAGTATATTAAGAAATTCAAGCAACGTTAATCATCCCCCAAATGAGCTACTATGAACCGCAAGAGAAAAGAAACATTAAGAAAGCTGCATGTTCGTCATCAGCGTATGCGCTCAAGAACTGAGCATATGCGCACGGCGAATCGTCTAGGCGTCTGTTTGTTACTTATCGCAGTTTGTATAGCCGTTCCTGTTTCAGCGCTTCCTTCACTTAATAAGGTGAAGGAGACTGAGGAGACTTACGAGACAGAGTGGATGAATAAGGTGCAGGTGGCAGCGGATGCGAAAGATTTCGCTAACCGTGAACACCGAGCGATTCAGCAAGATCCTAGTTATTTGGAAATCAAAGCCCGTGAGCGTCTCAGGTGGAGTAAGCCAGACGAGCGCATTTTGGTTTTTCCTAAATAATAGCACTAGCTAAAGAAATTTAATAAAGCATCCATGAGTTTTCTCATGGGTGCTTTTTACTTTTATAGGCTAACTAGTTTTACATGCTATGTCTGATAATTTCCTTCAAATTCTGGTCTGTTAGGCTAGAGTTTTCTCATGGATAAGAAACCAGTAGTTTTAGTGATCAGAGATGGATGGGGAGTCAACCCAGGTGGAAGCATGACAGCAGCTAAAGATGGAAATGCAGCAGAGTTAGCTTCGACACCATTTCATGATAGTCTCTACGAGAAATACCCTAAGGGAATGGTCAGCGCTTCAGGTCTAGATGTAGGTCTTCCAGATGGGCAGATGGGAAATAGTGAAGTGGGTCACTTGAATCTCGGTGCAGGACGCATCGTTTATCAAGATCTTACTCGTATCAATAAATCGATCTCTGACGGAGAAATGCCACAGAATGAAATTCTACAGAAAGCATTTGCTCATGCGAAGAATGAAGGGAAGAGATTCCATTTCATTGGGCTCGTTTCTGATGGTGGAGTGCATAGTCACCAAGATCACTTGGTTGCTTTTGTGAAGGCTGCTACTGAGGCTGGTTTAGATGATGTTTTCATCCACGCTATTACTGATGGCCGAGACACTTCACCGACTGGTGGTGTGGATTATCTTAAGAGCCTTGAGGCTGCTATTTCAGACACACCAGCTAAAATTGCTACAGTGATTGGTCGCTACTATGCGATGGATCGTGACACTCGTTGGGAGCGTAACAAGCTAGCTTGGGATGCTATTGTTCTTGGCAGAGGAACTGAGTGGGATGGTGATGCTAGTGAGGCAGTAGCCGATTCTTATAGTAAGGATGTGACTGATGAATTTCTAGCGCCATACATTTTAGAAGCAAAGAATGAGCAACGTATCAATGACGGAGATGTGGTGTTCTGGTTTAACTATAGAGCTGATCGTGCAAGACAGATTTCTAATGCGTTTCTCGATGGAGAAGCGTTCGTAGGATTCGATAAAGAAGTGCATCCTAAGACACATTACGTGACCTTGACTCAATACGATGTGAACTACGATTGTGATGTGGTCTATGCGGCTTCTAGCATGGAGAATGTGCTAGGGGAAGTGGTGTCAAAAGCAGGTTTGAAGCAATTACGTATTGCTGAGACTGAAAAATACCCACACGTTTCATACTTCTTTAATGGTGGAGCAGAGGAGCCATTTGCTGGTGAAGACCGTTATGTGGCAAAGTCTCCACAGGTTGCTACTTATGATTTACAGCCAGAAATGAGTGCGCCAGAGGTCACTGAGACTTTGGTCTCTAGACTAAAGGATTATGATCTGGTTATTCTCAATTTTGCGAATCCTGATATGGTTGGGCATACTGGAATAGTAGAGGCGGCGAAGGCTGCATGTGTAGCGATCGACGAAGGTGTGAAGGCTGTGACTGAAGAGACTCTACGTCTAGGTGGGCAACTACTCATCACAGCGGATCACGGAAATTGTGAAAAGATGATCAATGAAGATGGATCTCCACACACTGCGCATACTACGAACTTAGTGCATGCTATCTATGTTGCTGAAAATGCTGGTGATGTGAGAGTAAGAGATGGAATTCTTGCTGATATGTCTCCAACATTGCTCGATATGTTAGGAGTAGAAAAGCCAGCCGAAATGACTGGTAAGAGCCTACTCAAGAGAGGCTAGAATCTGAAATGCATTGACTTACTAGGTAGCTAACTTAGTTTTCCTATAGATAGGGATTTAAGAAATTATGTTAAAAAAGGTTACATCGGCAGTTTTACTGATGCTCATGATGGTGGTGATAGTCACCTCTCATGCGAGCATCAAGTATTGTCTGTGTAACCAAGTTTTCGTTCTTCAAGACACGGGGTTCTGTCCATTAATGGAGTGCCAGAGTGTTCCTACTGTGAAGCCTGCTGACTTTCCTAGCTGCTGTGGTTGCTGTAGTGGGGGTGAAAAGGCAGAGAGTAATCCGCTAGCTAGCTTTAGTAGAGCTTCAGTGAATTGCTCAGACTGTATGGTGGAGCTTAGGTTTTCACTCGATGACTGCGTAATGCCAGCTTCCATAGACTTCGACGCTTCATCACTTGACCGTAGAGACTTCGTTCAAAATCAGTCTTCACCATTTTTATCTACAGAGATAGAGCCTGACCATTTGTTAGGTAGCGGGCTTTCCGTTAGAGGCAGTCCGCCTTTAGCTGAGAGTCTTATAATGAAGAATCAGCCGCTGTTTATACGCTATTCAGCTTGGTTGATTTGATACTATGATTGTTATTTCTAGCATCCTGCTTTGAAGGGGTGCTGTCTGCACTATTGAGTGTTTCTGCGATATTGTTCCTGCAGAGCTCTTACTTTAAACAATCATTATCATCTTTATAAAATGTCACTAGACGAACTCACTACACAATCTTCAGAATCTAAAAAATCTCTGGCCTGGCTATTACCAACCAGCCTGATTGTAGGATTCATCCTTATTATAGGCCTATTTTTCGGAGGACGACTCATACCTGCTACAGAGGTAGAGGTCTCGCCTGTAGTCACCATCCGTGCTGCTAACCAAGAGCAAATTATCATCGAGGTAGCTAAACCACAAAATAAGGTATTACTCTTCCAAGCATCTGGCTGGATAGAGCCAGACCCTTACACAGTTTATGTTCCTACTCTTGAGAGTGGGATAGTGGAAGATGTTCTAGTGCTAGAAGGTGATACTGTAAAGAAGGGAGACATCCTGGCAAAGCTAGTCAAGGATGATGCTCAGCTCGACGTCGACTCCGCAGAGAGGAAATATATGAGTATGGAAAAACGTATGGATTCTCATCTCTCAGGACTTAAAATTAATCTGGCGGAATTAGTCGCTAATGAGAGAAAAATTGAGGCAGTAGAAAGTCGAGTCGCTGAGGCGGAAGATTATCTTAATCGAGTGAATAAACTCAGATCTGGCACAGTTTCGCAACAAGAAGTTACCAAAGCGAGACTAGGAGTGATTGAGCAAAAGGCTCTGCTCGAAGAAGCCAAAGCGGAGATTTCTAGAATCAATGCGAAGAACGAACAGATAGAAATAGAGCATGAAGCTATGGAGGCTGAGCTAAGAGAGCTAGAAACACTTAAAGATAGAGCTCAGCTCAGTTTGAAACGCACTGAGATTGTTTCTCCAATGGAGGGAATAGTCCTCAAACTCCATGCTGCACCCGGACGAAAGCGCATGTTAGATTCAGATAACTTAGACTCGGCGGTTATTGTAGAGCTCTATGATCCAAATAAACTTCAAGCCAGAATCGATGTGCCACTCAATGAAGCTGCAGTGCTCCATGTTGGTCAACATGTAGAGATGGTCTCAGATATCCTCGTCGATCAGGTTTTCAAAGGGACTGTGACACGTATAACTGGCGAGGCTGATCTACAGAGGAATACTCTGCAGGTCAAAGTTGCGATTGAGAAGCCAGACGCCAAGCTTAGACCGGGGATGTTGATGAGAGCGAAGTTCTTTAGTCAGGGTAAAAATAATGGCTTGTCGGGTGGGTCGAATTCATTGAACAGGCTAGCTATCTACGTTGATGAACGAGCCTTGATAGATGAGCAGTCGGTCTGGGTCATATCAGCTGAATCCACTGCAGAGCTTCGCAAAATCAAGCTATCTTCAGTTACTAAAGATGGTTTTCGTCTAGTCCTCGACGGTCTTCGCTCAGGCGAAAATGTCATCTTACCTCCACACGGGGACCTTACTGAAGGAATGCGTGTCCAATATCCAATTTCCAACTAATTATCTACCATGAAATCACTCATCTCAATTCAATCGATCACTAAGTCTTTCAGCAAAGGTAAGACAGTAATCACTCCGCTAGATAATCTAACACTAGAGGTAGCAAGTGGCGAATTCCTCGCTCTCATGGGGCCATCTGGCTCAGGTAAAACAACATTGCTCAATCTGATAGCAGGCATCGATACTCCTACTTCAGGGCAAATTTTTATCAATGATCAAGATATCTCAAAACTGTCTAGAGCTCAGCTAACCAAATGGAGAGCGAAACACGTTGGTTACATCTTCCAGTTGTATCATCTAGTGCCTGTGCTAACTGCTTATGAAAATGTCGAGCTACCACTATTGCTTGGTAAGTTTAGTAAATCAGAACGTAAGAAGAAGGTTCTTGCAGCGCTTGAACTAGTAGGATTAGGCGACCGTGCAGACCATAGACCATCGGAGCTTTCTGGTGGTCAGGAGCAGCGAGTCGCTATTGCTAGAGCTATCGTTCATGATCCAGATCTCCTCGTAGCAGATGAGCCAACAGGGGATCTAGATCGTGAGTCAGCGGACTCTATCTTGAAGTTGTTAGATAACTTGGCAACTAAGCACGGCAAAACAATTGTGATGGTGACTCATGATCCTAAAGCTTCAGCTGCTGCACACAGAGCGCTTCAGCTAGAGAAAGGTCAGTTTGTCACTGAAGGTAATCTACTCACAGGAGGTGCTAAGAAATGAAATTACTCAGCTTAGCATTAAAGAATTTAACAAGAAATCGTCTGCGTTCTTTGCTGACGATTATAGGGGTTGCATCAGGGATGTTTCTCTATGCGTCGGTCCAGACGATGCAATTCTCACTGGCTGAGGCTACTGAGACGAATGCGAATGACACGACTCTCGTGGTGTATCGTGAAAACAGATTCTGTCCATCGACATCAAGGCTACCAGAGCACTACCTACCAACGATTCAGCGAATCGAAGGTGTGAGAGAAGTCATTCCTATTCAGATAGCAGTGAATAACTGTGGAGCATCGCTTGATGTTATTACCTTCCGAGGTGTGCCGCCTGAAGCTTTGAATAAATATAATCCTAATATTAAAGTCATCGAAGGTTCATTTGAGGATTTTAAGAATCGCTCAGATGCCGCCCTAGTCGGTCAGCATTTTGCCAGTAGACGAGGTCTTTCAGCGGGCGATAAATTTGAAGCTGTGGGGGTGAATGTCACTGTGGCTGGTATTATAACTTCGAATTCAGCGCAGGATGAAAATGTCGCTTATGTGCATTTACCATTCCTACAGCAAGCTACTAAAATTGGTCTCGGAACTGTGACGCAATTTAACGTCAAAGTGGATGATTCTAGCCAGCTAACAACTGTTTCAAATAAGATCGATGAGATCTTTAAATCTGATCAACAGCCTACTAATACTAGACCAGAGAAAGCATTCTTTGCTGAGACGGCAAAGCAGATGATTGAGTTGATCAGCTTTACTCGATGGCTAGGTATCGGTGCTGTAGCTGCTGTTTTAGGCCTAGTGGCGAACGCTGTGTTGTTGATCGTGAGGGGGAGAGTGAAAGAAACTGCGATCCTTCAGACCATTGGATTCTCTCGTTCCGCTATTGCTCGAATTGTGATCTACGAAGGTCTTCTGTTAGGTTTGCTGGGTGGAGTTGCTGGAGTTCTTGGAGCTGTAGCATTCTTCAAGTGGAAATCATTCACGATAGGTAATGAGGGGTTGACTCTAGCTCTTAATCCTTCTTCACAGGTCATTGTGGCCGGTCTCACTGTTTCGCTTCTGCTAGGATTATTAGCGTCACTCTATCCTGCTTGGAAAGCAACATCTAGACCATTGGTCGACTCGCTAAACTCTTAACTCTATTATCATGTTACCTTTTTCATACGCATTAAGAAATCTATTCCGAGACCCATCTCGTCTGGCTCAGACGGTGGGTGGTTCAGCGATAGTAGTGTTGCTGTTGATCGCTGCAGTGGCTCTAAACCAAGGGATGAATAGTGTGCTGTCGGCTTCTGGCTCGACTCGTAATATCATCTTCATCGGTAAAGGCTCAGAAGAATCTATAGAACGATCTGAGGTCGGGATCGAAGCTGAATCTGCTGCGGCGACTTCTATCGCAGGGATAGAGACCAAACTCGGTGTTGCTGCTGTGTCAGGAGAAATCATTTACCAAGCGCCGATCAAGACAGCAGGTGGTAAAGAGGAGCAGGCCTTGCTCAGAGGTGTGCTAGAAAGCGCGCTCTTAGTTCACTCGACTGTGAGACTACTCGATGGGCATTTCCCTGGCCCTGATCAGGTGATGGTGGGTAGTCTGACGCACCGTAAGCTAGGTGTGGATGCTTCTGAATTGGCGGTAGGTAAGTCAATCCGCTTTGGTGATGAAGAATTAGAAATTGTCGGGATCTTCACTGCTCCTGGGACTGTGTTAGAGTCAGAGATTTGGTTTGATCGTAATGATTTAGCGACCTTGACTCAGAGAGATTCCTTGTCGTCGATCACGCTTCGACTAGCGACTGAAGATGTTGATAGTATGAGCGATGCAGAATTGTTCACATTCCAGAGAAATGATCTCGAGCTATCAGCTATCCGTGAGGATACCTACTATGAAAAGCTCAACATCTTTTACCAGCCCATCAAAATCATGACGTGGGTGACTGCTGCGCTGGTGGCTGCTGGAGCGGTCTTTGGTGGGCTGAATACGCTCTATGCTGCCTTCGCTGCTCGTATTCGTGAAATGGCCACATTGCAGTCTATCGGTTACACGAGAGTGGCTCTGATGGTCTCATTGGTTCAAGAATCATTACTCGCTACTATGACGGGAACATTACTCGCCTTCGTCGCTGCTTATTTTCTTCTAGATGGACTGACAGTTCCATTTTCAATAGGAACCTTCACGCTCACCATGACTCCGAGCGTCATCTCTGTAGGGTTGATTACCGGTATACTTCTCGGCACCATAGGCACGCTTCCTCCAGCGATCCGCTGTCTATTGCCGAGTTTGCCGAAAGCTCTTCGCTCTAGCTAATTTAACACAAACTAAGTAAAATATATGAAATTAAAAACATACACAAAACTAGCAGGCATCTTCGCATGCATCATATCAGTAACACTCAGCTCATGCTCAGAAAAGTCATCTAACACTGGGGACACGAGCACAGAAAAGAAAGCTTCGGCTCTAGAAGGAATCATCCTGACTGAGGCACCAAAAGAAGTTTCTTCTATAGCTGAGATCCGAAAATCGGCAAAACCAGGGGATAAAGTAACATTCACGGGAAGTGCTATTGGAGCCATGAAAATTTTCATGGATAATAGGGCTGTAATGATCTTAGGAGATCCAGAAGTTATCACTGCTTGTAATTTGAGACCTGGTGATGGCTGTGAGACTCCTTGGGATGTCTGCTGTGATGAAAAAGATGATATCAAGGCTTCTATCGTAACGCTGCGTTATCTCGATAGTGCGGGAAAAGTGGTAAAAGAAGGTTTCAAGGGACTAGCGGATATCAAAGAACTCAGCACATTAGTGGTGAATGGAACTGTGGCAAAGGGGAGCACTAAAGACAATATGACTGTTAATGTCAGTGGCATTTTTGTTAAGATAAATTAAATTGTCTTCTAATTATTATCATGATAGTGTTCAGCGACAATAAGTAATGTATCTCTCGATAGCTCAAAAAACATCCAAGACTTTTAACACAACGCTGATTGCTGCGGTGAGTGTTACAGTTGCCATGAGTAGTTTAGTCTCCGCTCAAGGCGCTGCTGAACTAAATGAAGTAGTAGATCCTGCTGCGCCTGATTTGCCGGCTGAGGTCGAAGTTAAGGATAAGCTGTTAGACGATCTTCAGAACACAGTCGCTGGCTTGAAAAAACCTCAACGCTGGAAGAATGTAATCAAAGTTCCGATGAATGTTACTACTGGTAGTAAAGACGCTCGTTTTTATACCCGTCAAGGTTTTGGGCTGATGCAGAGTCAATGGGATATCGAAGCTCACCGTAGCTTTGTTTATGCTCTAGATAAAGATAGTGAGTGTATTGGAGCTTATATTGGCTTGCTCATGATGAGTAGCCAAAATCATAACCCTAGCCATGGAATGCATCTAGATCTTCTCGCGAAAGTAGATGAACTCAAGGCTAAGAAAGTGGACGGCAAATACTATTATTCATTACAAGAAAGGCTTTATGCTGATTTATTTATAGCCATTGTTGAGGCTGATAAAGAAGGTCGCCTAGATGCAATGGACAAACTTGTGGAAGAGTCGCCAATGGACTTTCAAGCATTGATCATGAAAAATGTGTTATTGCCACTCAGAGCTGGTGGGAATACACAGGAAAAGAAGTCGCTTTATATTAGCCGTATGATGGAACGTTATCCATATTCACCAATGTTGTGGATGTATTGGCTCGCTCTTCATCAGTATGAAAACGACCCGGAGTATGTGAAAGATAAGCTACTTCCAGTTGCAAAAAAACTAGTGAAATGGGCTCCAGATATGCCAGGTTGGCACATGAGGTATGGAGAAGTTCTCTCTAAGTCAGGAAACTATAAGGACGCTGATAAATCGTATGATAAGGCGATAGAGCTTTATTTAGAGTGGGGGAAGGTTAATAAGATTCCCTTATCTGCTAATGCTGGTGTTTGGCAGGCTCGGATTTTTAAATCAGTTTCTTATTATCGTGGAGGAGAATTTGATAAGGCTATACAGATCGCTACGGCACTGCAGAAAGATATTCCAGAATTACAATATCTCAGTGAAGTTAGAGGGATCTACTTATGGGAAGTGCAGACTCTTCCAGCAAGGCTTTATCTAGCTAGAAACCAAAAGGGTGATCTCGTGAAAGCGAGAGATTCATTGCCTAACAGAAAATTTTCTGATGAAGTTCAGAACATTTCAGCAGCATCGATGTATTACACTGGGCTGCGTCAATATATCGCCTTCAGAATGGCTGTTAATGACGGCAAAACTGAGGAAGCAAAAGACCTTAAGTTGCTCTTAGATGAGACTAATCTGAGCTTTCAGAAAACAGCTAAAAATGTCAGCACCTTTGTTGATAAAAACTACTTCTACCGAGGTAAGATAGCTATTTCGATTTACGTCAACTACACTAACGCTGAGTTAGAGAGATTAGATAACCATCTTGAAGGACAAGAGACGTTTCTGAAGTATGCTAGAAATTTACTCTACAAACACGCTAGTCTGTCGATGCTACCTAGGCATGTGATCGAGGACTTTCCTGTGAAAAAGTAAGCCGATTTCGAGAGTTTAGCTTAAGTTCTAAAAGCCCAATATGATCGGCGGAGTGATAATTTTGATCTTATCAGGGCCGTTGTCTTCTACTCTAGTGATAGCAGTGACTACTGTGTTTTCGAACTCAACAGTGATGTTCGACTTCTCTTCTGTCGTGATGTGAGAGAGGGTTTTATAAATCTGGCCAGTTCTTCGGTCAGTCACATAGTTGTAGTGTTTGATTTCCTCAAATTCGATAAACTCCCACTTACCAGATCGGCCATCTTTAGTTACTTTAGATGTTTTCTTAGTTGGTTCGCCTAGTGATAGTTTCACCTCACTTAGAGTCATGCCAATCGCAACTTCGTTATTTGCTAAAAGCGCATTCACGACCATCTGTCTTTGGTAAACTTTCTTCAAGTTCTCTACAAAGTTAGGATCTTTGCTGGCAAGCTTCTTCGGGTTTACCCAGCCTAGTGTTTTACCGTTCTTGCCTTGTCCGGAAACTCGGTATGCTTTGTCGGTCAGAGCAATAAGTTTGACCTTAGATCCAGCTTTAAACGTAGTGAGTTTCCTGCTGCTAGCGCCTTTCTTAGAAGAATAAACAGCGAGAGCTTCAGTCGTGATGAATTCTATTTCTTTAGCCGTGTATTCCTCCATATAGACCACTTCAGGATCGCTGTTGAGTGGCGATCTCTTTGGTGGGATGGCGGTAGCTGTAGAGACTCCTATGGCGATACAGGCTGAGACTAGTAGAGTGCGTTTATTTAGAAATGATTTCATAGCTTTGGTAACTCGATTAATGATGAGACGTAAATACATACCGCTTTATTCAAAAGAAGTTACCAAATGTTATTTAATTTAGCAAGTAGCTATGCCAGAAGACCTAAGTCTCAAGGTCGCCACGAGCAATAACGACTTTACCAGTGCGCACGGTCTCGACGATTTCGAAGAGTGAGAACATCTTGATCGCTGCATCTAGTTTATTAGGGTCTCCAGTGATCATAGCAATCATGGATGTAGGTGTGATGTCTTGTCCACGGCCAGCGAAATGATCGATGATCTGTAGAGCTTCAGTGCGTTTATCAGAATCTACGAGGAACTTGATTAAGAGCATCTCTTTCACCACTGCATTAGCAGTTGTGTGTTCCTGACACTTGATTACGTCTACGAGTTTGAAGACTTGTTTGACGATCTGCTCTAGGCCATTGGATGAACCAGTGATGCCGATCGTCATACGAGAGTAGCGATCGTCTCTGGACTGAGATACAACCAGTGAGTCGATATTAAATCCGCGTCTAGCAAACACCTGAGTGATGCGCATTAGCACACCTGGCTTGTTGTTGACGAAGATAGAGAGTGTGTGAAGTGCCTGATCTGGAGTTGGAACTGCTTCTTTAGGAGTATCAGTAGTGACAATTTTAGTCATGATCTTTTAAAGGGTGTAATTAGAAAATTAGTGAATAGGTATGAGTTTCAGCTTAGAAATCTTAGGTAGAGCCGATAGGCTTTTCCATTTTATGCTTAGGTGGTTCAATGAGCATGTCTTCTAGTGCTGCCCCAGCTGGGATCATCGGGAACACGTTGTCTGTCTTAGCACATTCTGCGTTAATGAGAATAGGGCCGTCATTGTATTCGAGGGCTTTTTTGACCATTCTAGAAACGTCGGCTGGGCGTTTGATATTGATGCCCTTGATGCCATAAGCCGCAGCTAATTTGACGAAGTCTGGGTTGCCTTCAAGATCCACACCGGAGGTGCGGTTCTCGAAGAAGAGTTCCTGCCACTGACGAACCATACCGAGGTAGTGGTTGTTGAGAATTACGATCTTGATTGGTAGCTTGTGAATCGCTGCTGTTGCTAATTCGAACAATGTCATTTGGAAGCCACCATCACCACAGAATGTAATGACTGTGCGATCTGGACATGCGAATGCTGCGCCGATAGCAGCTGGGAAACCAAAGCCCATAGTTCCAGCTCCACCGGAGCTGAGCCATGAGTGAGATTTGGCATTTTTATAGAATTGAGCTGCCCACATCTGGTGCTGACCGACGTCTGTTGACACGATAGCTTCACCTTTAGTTTGCTTGTTAAACTCATCAATAACCTGCTGCATTTTAAGTCCACCTTGCTTCTTGTAGTTCAGCGGGTATTTCTTCTTGTAGGAGTCGAGGTGCTTGTTCCAGGCTTTAAATTTAGTAGGCTCGATTTTTTTAATAAGTTCGTTAAGAGCCGCTTTAGCATCACCGATGATTTCGACATCAGGGACAATCATTTTCTTCATCTCAGAAGGATCAATGTCGATGTGAATGATCTTTGCGTTAGCGCAGAACTCATCAGCCTTACCGATGATGCGGTCATCAAATCTTGAACCAATATTGATCAGAAGGTCACACTCACAGATCGCCTTGTTGGCATAGGCTGTGCCGTGCATTCCTAGCATTCCTAGTGCTAGACCATGTCTTTCAGAGATGATTCCTTTTCCTAGCAAAGTCGTAGTGATAGGGCAGTCGAGAGTCTCAGCAAACTGAAGTAATTCCTTGTCAGCTCGTGCGATCATTGTTCCCTGTCCAGCAAGGATAAGAGGTCTCTTCGCATAGGAGATGAGCTGTAGAGCCTCATCAATAGCATCTGATGAGATGTCGAATGCTGTTTCTGGACGATAGCCAGGAAGATCCATGATGATTTCTTCGTTGAGGTCACCAGTGAATGAGCCTTGGCTAATGTCTTTAGGTATATCGATGAGCACAGGTCCTGGTCTGCCAGAAGTAGAGATATAGTATGCTTCTCTGGTGATTCTAGGGATATCATTAGACTCTCTTACTAGGTAGTTGTGCTTCACGATTGGGATTGTGATGCCGAAAATGTCTGCTTCTTGGAAGGCGTCCTTACCGAGCATCCAGGTAACCTGCTGACCACAAACAACGATCATTGGCACAGAGTCCATCTGAGCAGTCATGAGACCAGTGATAGTATTACCGGCACCTGGTCCTGATGTTACAAGAACTACTGCAGGCTTGCCGGTAGCACGAGCGTAGCCGTCAGCCATGTGACAAGCGCCTTGCTCGTGACGGCTGAGAATAAATTTGATGTTTGATTCGACAGTTTCTAGTGCATCGAATATAGGGATGGCGGCACCGCCAGAATATCCAAAGATGTATTCGACCCCGAGATCATCGAGAGTTTTGATGAGAGCTTGTGCTCCGTCTAGTTGTTCATCGCTCATAGTAGTAAAAATTGTTGTTGTTGCGTGAAGTTGGCTGTTTTCTAGTGAAAGTAAATAGTAAAATACTCTGTTTGGGCTTAAATGATGTGTTTTTGATAGGTGGTGACTCTGGATATTGAGTGTTATGTGGTCAAATTGTTAACTTTGATGGATCTGCAGTTGATGAGAATTGTTTTTAGCAGTGGTGTGAGTGGTCGGATCTATTAAAGAAGTGAACAATATAAGCTGAGTTTGCTGTGCTGCTTTGACTTCATGTGCTTGTGCTTCTATGGATTGCTCCAGAAATGATTGAGCAACTGCAGCGAACGATAGCAATGAGTGAGGAAAAACCAGGATTCGTATCATTAGCGTGCATTGAGCCATTCCGTGTGTTTTTCCCTCTGGCTTTGATCATGGGGGTATTAGGAGTCTGTCTCTGGCCGCTGTATTATGGTGGATGTTTGTCCTACTATCCTATGCTGACTCATGCACGTGTCATGGTGGAGTGTTTTGTTGGCGGGTTTGCTCTTGGCTTTCTAACGACGGCATTGCCTAAAATGCTTGGTGTTTCTGCTCTGAAAGGAGCTGAGTTCTGTTTGCTGCTACTCTCTTATCTAGCGATGTGTGTGGTTCACCTTTGTGGTTTTCTTCAATTAGGAGATGCGTTATTTAGTCTCACGTTGGTTTGTCTTCTAGGAGTGATGTTGCCGAGATTTATCGCTAGAAAATCATCACCAGCGCCAGGATTCGTGTTGGCTTTATTGGGGCTAGGGTGTGGGGCGCTTGGTGCTGGATGGAGTTCCTTTCTCACTACGGATGGAGGTCTTCAGGTGAATACATTTTTCCTACGGCTACTTTATCAAGGTTTCATTCTGTTACCTATTCTCGGCATTGGCAGCTTCATGTTTCCTATGATTCTTGGAAAAAAAGATAAATACGCAGGGTTAACAGGTGCGGCGGAAAAGAGAATGTGGAGCATTAGGGCGATTGAAGCATTAGCTGTTGGGATTCTCTTGATTACTAGCTATTGGATAGAGAGTCTTGGGGAAACTAAAGTCATGTCGTGGAGTAGGGCGTTCATTTGTTTCATCTATATTACCAAGGAGAGTGGCTGGATTGGCAAGCTAGGGGAATTGAGAGCTAAAGGGGTAATGGCATTCTCCATTAGAGCTGGAATTACTTGCTTGTTGCTCGGGATGCTACTGAGTCCGGTTTTCCCTATGCAGCGGATTGGGCTAGAGCATAGCTTATATATAGGTGGATTTGGTCTGATCACGATGATCGTGGCTACCAGAGTCATCTTTGGGCATACTGGGCAGGGGAGCAAATTTCAGCTATGGGGTAAGATGCTAACTATCAGTGCTGGGCTTTTACTATTTACATTGGCGACTCGAATTTCGGCAGATTTTCTTCCTGCAGTTCGTGTTTCCCATCATGTCTATGCTGCCGCTTGCTGGGTGGTGGTCTGTATTATTTGGGGAGTGGCGATATTACCGTCTATAAGGAAGATTCCACCAGTAGTGAGACCTAAACCGACCGTTAAGAAGAAATCGGTCTTAGACATGGACTTTAGAAAGTAGATTACTTTAGGGGAGTTTCCATCTAGTGCGTAGCTTGAGGTATTCTGCCTTTGGTAGGAGAATGTAGACAGGTTGTTTAGCTGGATCTATTTTTGAAATGAGGAGCTTGAGCTGATCTGGGTGCATGGTGGTGCAGCCAGCAGTTGGTCGAGATCCACCGCCTCTCCAGATGTGGAAGAAGATGGCGCTACCAGCTCTAGGTATGGCTCGCTTAGTGGCAGTGGGTGCGTTGTGGCCGATGAAGAGTTTGAGCGAGTGAGCGTAATCATTCTGTCTCATTTGGGCTGCTTTCTCAAATGCCGATCGCGGTTCGTAATTAATGACGAGGTGCGAGTTATAGTGTGGTGAGCTAGAATCTTCTACCCAGAGGTCTCTAGTGGTGATGCGTCGATAAACTTGGCTTGGCCTTTTCTTGATGCTCTTGGCATAACCATAGGCAGTGCCAATACTGAAAATCCCGGCAGGAGCTTTGCCGTCACCTTCTTTTTTGATGAGCCCAGTTGTGGGAATTGGGTGAATTCCTAGTCCCCAGGCTAGACCATTTCTTCCGAGTCTACCTTTCCACGCTTTGCCATCTATCTGCCATTGCCCAGAGCTGTTTTTCTCAAACATTGAGAGCGTGACGTGTGAGGAACCCCAGCTTTCTGCAATACCGATGATAACCTGTCTAGATTTTGCCGGAATCTGGGCTGACAAGCTAGTGGCTAATGCGATGAGCAGGGTGAGTATTTTCATGATTTCTGTTGGAGTAATACTTTAAAGGCTGATCCTGGACCAAAGGGATCAATGAGGTATTGATCTACGGAGGTTTGACTAGCGTAGTCTGTTAAATATTCACTTTGGTTGATACATTGTTGAGTCTTGATCGATAATTTTTCACCCCATTGTATCAAATCTGTGAAGTTGACATCAGCGGTGATATCTTGGTGTCCTGGATTCAGATAGACTGCATTTCCAGTGATGTGCTGATGACGATAGTATGCTCTCAGAGTTCCTTTTGGCATACGATAATACACATCTGGGAAAATGTCACCGTAATCTATAGTGAGCATTTGGCCAGATTTCCACTGAGGCGTCCATTGTTGGAGCCATTCATGATATGATTCGTGAATCTCCACTCGTTCATTTGGATTTGTCTTTGGTAGGTCAAATGAGGACGATTGAGGGAACTCAGATGCTTCAATAAAAACTTCTTCTGCTCCTTTGAGAAATAGTTCATCCCAGCCAGTGTCTGATCTCTGAAAAATTCGGACAGGGAAGGCGTCTACGAGTTCGTTTGAGAAGATGAATGCTACACCGGCACATGACTGAAGCGCTGAGTTAATGTCATCGTGGTAGGTGACAGATCGCTTGAGCTTCTTTTTCTGAACCCGTGACAGCGGCGATGATGAGTCGACTAGATGGTAGCGAGTTTTCCAACGTTTGAAAAATGGTAATGCTTTAAGTAGTGAGGCGGCAAATGATCCGTCTCCGCCGCCTACTTCGATGAAATTTAGCGGAGAATTAGATTTTTGCTGCCAGTTGAGGAAGCTACTAGCAACAGCCTTTCCTAAGAGATTACTTAGAGTAGCGGTAGTAGAGAAATCTCCTTCAGTTCCAACGGACTTAATTTTCCTAGCATAGTAGCCACGCTGGGGATCATGCAGGGCTTGGTGCATGAAGCTATCAAACCGAATCAGATCTGAGCGCTTACTATCCATGCTTAGTGATAGAGTGATTACTTATTGATAGAATGACTTCACCAACTCTTCGCAGCCTTTGATGTCGAGCTTGCCTGATGCTAGCATAGGAATTTCTTCTACAGCTAGGATTTCACGAGGACACCAGAGTGATGGTATGCCTTCGTCGAGGAGCTTGTAACGTAGATCAGTGCAAGCTTGTGAGGATGTGTTAGGATCAGTGATGCAGGACATAAGCACGATTGCTTCGCCTTTTTTCTCATCAGGAACACCTAAGACAGCTATTTTTCTTTCAGTTTCACCGTCAAGGTCGAGCACTCTAGTGATGGATGCTTCTAGGTTTTCGTGCGGCACCATTTCACCAGCAATTTTAGAGAATCTAGAAATACGGCCTTCAATCACGAGGAATCCATCGAGATCGACTCTACCTACATCGCCAGTCTTAAACCAATCATCGACGATGACTTCATCAGTCTTTGCTTGGTTATTCAGGTAGCCAGGGAAAATGTTAGCGCCTTTGAGCCAGATGATGCCTGATTGGTCGATGTCAGTTTCTTCATCTGTAGCTGCATTAGTGACTTTGACTGCAATTCCAGGGAGGAATTGACCGACTGTGCCGTTACGAGATCCTTCAATGTCTGGTTCAGGAGTCTCTGAGCCAATCGTAGGTATATTGAAATTAGTAGCAGGGGAGGTTTCGGTTAGTCCGTAGCCTTCCTGTGGCATGAGTCCAAATTTTTTGTGGAACGATTCCGCTAGTGATAGAGGAAGCTTCTCAGCACCAGTGACAACAAGTTTGACTGATTCAAATTGTTCTGGTTTGACGCGTCTCATGTATCCACGAAGGAATGTTGGAGTAGAGAGGACGAAATTTACTTTGTGGATCTCGATGAGCTCGGCAAGTCGCTTAGTTTCCAGCGGGCTTGGGTAGGTGACGAGGTTTAGCCCCTCAATGATAGGGAACCACAGTGTGGCTGTGCAGCCGAACGAATGGAAAAGTGGTAGGCAACCCAAAATGCTAGATTCACCAAGTAGTGAGAGTCTGGCTCCGAATTGGCAGACATTGGAGAGCACGTTAGCGTGGGTGAGCGGAACACCTTTTGGTTCACCAGATGAACCAGATGTGAAGAGAAGCACAGCTTCCTTGTCACCGCCTAGTTTGTCAATGCCTGCGAATTTGGCGATCATTGATGCAGGGAAAATCTTCCCTACGATGACCCAGCGTTTGATAGATTTCTTAAGCTGTGGCAAGATGCGTTCGACATAGATAGTATCTCTAACAGCTGGCCATGGGAAATCACTCATCTTGCGCACAAAAGGATCAGCAGTGATGTATTTATCTACGTCCGATTGTTTGATGGCAGACTTGATTGCTTCTTGGCTAGCGGTGAAATTCAGGTTTACAGGGATTTTTCCTGCGAAAATGACAGCAAGGTTTGCTACGAGTCCGCCTGTGCCTGGAGGCAAAATAATGGCAACGCGTTTTTTCTTGGTCTGCTCTTTGATATGGTTAGCGAGTGCTAGTGCCATGCCTAGGATGACTCCGTAGCTTCTTTCCGTATCGTTTGAGCCGTCTGCTATTTTTGCAGAAGAGTGGAGTTTTAGACCTTTAAGTAGATTGTAGCCAAGAGATTCTTTGAGAAACGGTCTCTGTAGATAGGCGGTGGCGTTACCATTTAGAATGGCTTGGAGCCATTTTGCTGGATTGATCTTATCTGCGGGAATGATCGGCTCTAGCACAAAAATAGTGTCTGACTTTGCTATCACTGTAGATAGCCGAGTCTCTTCAGTAACCTGAACACTGAGAGGTATAGTAGGTAGCTTTAGGTCACAGAGAGCACTGAGTGTCTGGGCTGGGATGTGAGATGCAGCACCGTCGATTGCATTGGCCTTACCTGGTAGGAATACAGCTATACCATTCTCGCCGAGGTCTTTGAGTAGATTAGCGCCTACTGATTCTAGGTTTGGGTCTTGGTCAGAAAAGGCGACAGCTTCTGCGCCTGATTGACTAATGTGCTGCTCAGTTAGAGGATCAAGAACGACTTTTTCTTCACACAGCCAAACTATTTGGCGACCTTGTAATATCTCAGATAGCTCGACCATCTGCTGGTGATCTAGTCGACCAGGGATGATGAGGTTTGCTGAATTTGAAAGGTTTTCGGTCTGTAAAAAAAGTGTGTTCTTACTCATAGTTTAAGCATTAGATTTTGCTATCTTGTCTAGTATTCCGTTTACGAATTTTGAGGAATCTGTGTTAGATAGCGACTGTGAGATTTCTATCGCTTCATTGATCGCGACAGCATTAGGGACCTCACTGTTGAATAGAATTTCAGCCACACCAAGTCGTAGAATGGCTCTGTCTACAGGATCAATACGTTCAGGGGCATAGTTTTCTACCACTTCATTTATCTTGCTGTCGATAGCTTCCTTATTCTTAGTTACTAAGCTCACTGAGTTATTTACAGCCTCTTTAAAGGTAGTCATTTTAGCAGCTGTGCCGATGAGGTGCTTGACGTCTGAGTGCTGTGGGAAATCGCTAGGATTCTCTACCATGATAATACGGTCAGATACACGGCCAATAGCAGAGATGCTAGCATTCACAGACTCTGACTTGTTATTGAAAGAAGGATGGTCTTCTAGCTGCTCAAACCAAGCTTTTCTCTGATCTCGGAGAGTTTTGTTCAGTAAGTAGATTTCTTTTAGAGCTACAGGAAGGTCAGTAGGGATCTCTTGGTCGCTAGGCTTGAAGATTCTCTGGAGACTGTCGAGTAGTGATTGCCACTTGTTCTCACTTTTTAACACAGCATTAAGCGCTATGCGTAGTTTGCGAGCACTAGGATCAGAATCGATGATAGAGACTAATAGTGGAGCTTGTTCTACGAGTTTAACATAGCGTTTCTGGCGTCCTTGGTTGAGGTGTAATACGCTTTTTACTGAAGCTTTAGTAAACTTGGTAAAGTCGTCCTCTAAAAGTAATTCCCAGAAGCTTTCTGTGGCTTCTTCCGCTGGAGCTCCGCCTTCGATGTCACTACAATAGAGTAACTGGATCGTGGCTTGTCTGATTTCTCTACGACTGTGCATTTTTAGTAAAGCTGATGTTTGGTTTAGGGAGAGTTGTGGTAACTGGATTGATCGCATTGATGAGCTCAACCATTGTGTGAACGGCTCTAGCTGCTTCTCTTCCGCGGTTAAGAGCTTCGTCTACACAACGTGCATATGCTTGGTTCTCGTTTTCTACAAGTAAGACTTCGTGAATCACTGGAGTTTTATGTCTTACGGCCATCTCTTGGAGGCTTGCCGTGACAGATTCAGCGACTAGTTCAGCATGTTTCGTTTGGCCGCGAATGATGAGGCCCAGAGCGATGACTGCTTGTGGTGGGTTAGGTCTAGAAAGTAGAAGTTCGCATGCAACAGGGATTTCGAAGGCTCCTGGGACACGTGCGATGTCTAAAGTAGTGTTAGGTAAGATTTTGCCTAATTCATCTTTCGCGTTTTCTACAAGAGCGTTAGTGTATTCATCATTGTAAATGGAAGCTACAATGGCGATATGCGCTTGATTTGATGGTGCGGATCTAGGTCTTGGTGGTAGTGCCGTGGACATAGAGTCATGTATGGGCAGTTTGTCTCTAAAAGTCAACTCAGCAAGGAGTCTGAATACAAAAAAAGACCTACAACGAGATGTTGTAGGTCTTTGATGAAATTTCTTATAGCCAGTTGACTATGAACTTGGAAGGAAACGGTAGTAAACTTCCATCATTAGAGTGCAGAGACAAGTCGCATAGTGCTTGCTGCTAAGGCCGTGTCCAGCTCCTGCAGGGAGATTCCATGAGCCATCACCTTGTTGCTTGCTAGCTAGGTGAGTCATTGACGAATTGTTGTAATCTGCCCATGTCTTACCACCAGCATTGATCATGCACTGACTTGCATAATAATGCATGTAAAGGTCAGCCTTTTTGCCGAAGTCAAATTCGTTGTTCTTGCTCATCCACTTAACACCATTTCTAGCGAGTGAACGTCTGCCTTGACCCCATTGTTGGAAGCAAAGCGCTCCAGCTGGTGTCATGGAAGGGTATCCACCAAGTGCTCGTCCTGGGACGTATCCGATAGTTCCTTTTTCTCCTAGTTCACATGTCTTAAGGTATGCGATGCCTTTTTTACCAGATACATCGAGCATTTTCTCTTGGAAGAGCTTAGTGTATTTACAAGCTTTGATAGCCTGTAGGTGCCAGCAGACGATAGATGAGTCGCCACCACGAGCGCCAGATGTGTCGTATGCGTAGTCCCATCCACCACTTGTGTGTTGGTTGCCTACGATGAAGCTGCCTGCTTCTAATACTGCCTCAGGAAGTCCTGGGATAGAAACGTTGAATTCTTTACAGAGTGTGTATGCCTCAGCAATTGCGTAAGTAGCGATTGCGTGCTCGTAACACCAGTGATTGTCAGTAAAGTCTGTGCCCATTTTACCACCGTTTTTGTTCGCTACATTTACTAGGTAAACGATTGCATTCTGAACAGTCTCACCGAATTCAGCTGAAAGTGGTGTTTCACAGTGACCCAGGTAGCAGAGAAGAGCTAGTCCTGTCATTGCTACTGGCTTGCCTTGAGCTTTCCAAGAACCGTCTTTCTGTTGGTTCTTTTGTAACCATCTGAGTGATTTTACTACAGCTTCTTCATATTCAGCTTTGCCACCTTCTTTAGTGAGTCTAGCCATACGGTCTTGAGCTGAACAACGCTGCTTCATTGAAGCTGGGATGCCAAAGCCTGATCCGCCACCGCCATTGCCGTTGCCGTCACCGTCACCCCATCCGTCACCGAAGTCATCTCCGTCACCGAAATCTAGTGAAGGCTCTGTTACTTGAACGTCAGGAACTGGAACTGCTACAGCTGAAGGAGTGTTCGCTGCGATTACTTTAGCCATGCTGGAAGAAGGAGCAGATGGCTTTTTCTCCACCTGGTTATTCATTTCTGGTTTTACTACTTCATCATTTTTGTCTGATGATGGAGCGTAAGAAACGATTTCTTCAGTGTTCTGTTTGCTAAGAGCCAAGCCAATGAATGCAAGGATAACTCCGAGCAGGGCAATGACTAGTAATGCTATAATTAAGGATGAAATGGTGGAATTGCGCTTTTGAGCAGCTAATGCTGCTTGCGCTTCTGGACTTAGTTGTGCGTGTAGGCTCATAGTTTAAGTAAGTTATAGTGTGTTACAGTGACTAAACGTTTCTATTGGTTTTTTCTTAGTAATAAAATGTTTTTTTTCTCTTTTTTCTAGAGGTCGCCGTTTTTAAGTGAGTTATGAAGATGATTTATGTCAGTCTAGCCGCTAAGAGCTCACGTTGGTAAATGAGTTCTTTCGGCATTTGGTCATAGAGTTTAAGGAAAAGTTCTCCTTGTGAGAGGATTTCCTGTCTCCATTCTTCAGGCTTAAATGCCATGGCCTTGTCGAAATCTTCTTTAGTGAAATTTTTGAGACCATCAGTGTTGAAGTCTTGGTAATGTGGAGTCCAGCCGATCTCAGTCTCGTGACCAGCTACTGAACCGTGACAGCGGCTAATGATCCACTCGAGCACTCTCATGTTCTCACTGAAACCAGGCCAGAGGAAGTTGCCTTCTTCATCTAGGCGGAACCAGTTTACATGGAAGAAACGTGGAAGGTGCTCTACTTTTTTACGCATACTGAGCCAGTGGGAGAAATAATTCCCCATATTATAGCCACAGAACGGTAGCATAGCCATTGGGTCACGACGGACTTGGCCGATAGCTCCAGCTGCAGCGGCTGTGGTCTCGGAGCCCATAGTCGCTCCTATGTATACACCGTGTGTCCAGTCAAATGCTTGGTAAACTAGTGGCATCGTGGTGGGGCGTCTGCCTCCGAAGATGATAGCGGAGATAGGGACTCCATCTGGATTTTGCCAATCTGGATCAATTGTAGGGCATTGTTTTGCTGGAGCAGTGAAGCGAGCATTTGGGTGAGCTGCCTTCCTGTCAGAGTCAGGTGTCCAGTCTTGGCCAGTCCAGTCGATAAGGTGTGCAGGCTTTTCCTTGCTCATGCCTTCCCACCAGACGTCACCGTCATCCGTGAGGGCTACGTTGGTGAAAATGCAGTTAGCTTTCATGGATTCCATCGCATTAGGGTTAGATTCCCATGAGGTGCCAGGAGCCACACCAAAGTAGCCAGTCTCTGGATTGATCGCATGTAGTTTGCCGTCTTCGTGTGGCCAGATCCATGCGATGTCGTCACCGACTATCGTAGTCTTCCAGCCTTCTTTTTGATACTTCTCAGGTGGGACGAGCATGGAGAGATTAGTTTTTCCACAAGCTGATGGGAATGCGCCTGTCACGTAGGTCTTCTCACCAGTAGGGGACTCTAGTCCTAAAATGAGCATATGTTCAGCCATCCAGTCGTGTTCACGTGCGATGTTTGATGCGATTCTGAGTGCCAGACATTTCTTGCCGAGGAGAGCATTGCCTCCGTAGCCAGATCCGTAGGACCAGATCTCACGTGAGCGGGTAAAGTGGACGATGTATTTGTCGTCATTGCATGGCCATGGCACATCGGCTTGGCCTTCATCGAGTGGTGCGCCTACTGAGTGGAGGCAGGGGATGAAAAAGCCTGGCTTGGTGCGACGGGATTCCATTTCGCCGAGAGCTTCTTTTTCTAGGCGGTCTAGGACATGGGCACCCATGTGTGCCATGATGCGCATGTTGACTACAGCGTAGGCTGAGTCTGTGACTTGGACACCTATTTTAGCTAACGGAGAATCTAGTGGTCCCATGCAGAATGGAACGATATACATGGTGCGGCCTTTCATAGAGCCTGTGAACTTCTCGGTGAGGATTTCACGCATGTCTCCATCTTCGTGCCAGTTATTAGTAGGCCCAGCTTGGTCTTTTCTCTTAGAGCAAATGTAAGTTCTCTCTTCTACGCGAGCCACGTCGGATGGTGCTGAGCGAGCGAGGAAACTGTTAGGGCGTTTCTCAGGGTTGAGCTGAACCAGAGTTCCTGAATCTACAAGCTGTGAGGTGAGCGCAGCCCATTCTTCATCCGTGCCATCGCACCAATGGACGTCTTTAGGCTGGCAGAGGTTCACCATGTTGGTGACCCAGTTATTGAGGGCGGGGTGTCGTGATTTATCGAAAGAAATAGTGGCTTCTGTGTTCATCGTTCAATGCAAGCACTAAGAATGGCCTAAGGCAATGGAAGAGTTAGCTTTTTTCAGATCTTACCGAGATAATTGACCGATATAAAGCCTGTCTCCGTCCTTAAGGTGAATCAGCTTGTTTTCAAATGGTCTGAATCCGTAATCTTTTTCTATTAGGCAGAGTAGTTGTTCTTCATTGTTATGATCTAAAACTAGAGCAAAGAGAGAATTGTTACTGACTTGATAGTAGTCACCTAGAATCTTTGGCTGAATATCTAATTTCTCGATCAAATCCTTTATCTTAATAGGTGTTTCTATTTCAATGATTTCGTCTCCATGTCTGAGCCAGTCATCAGTGAGATCCTGTCCAATAGTGACCTTCGCAATAGTGATCTTAGCAATAGGCTGTTTGATTTCAGTAACTTCGCTTTGAGATTCTGAAATAGGTGCCTTTTTCGAGCACATTGTGAGTGAGCAAAATAGTAGGGTGATGAGTAGGTGTTTCATGGGGGGAGTGTGTTTATTCCTAATCGAGATTATAGGTCTTTCTCTGCGAAAGTTTTTTTAGGATGTAGAAATTTAATCCTAATAGTAAGTAGTGGAAAAGAGTGGTGGGTATTGTTCTTTCTGGGTGGACAACGATCCCGAAAGCTGAACAGAAAAAGTAAGGCAGGCAAATGATAACCTGTAGAATTTCCAATGGAGAGATAAAGAAGCCTCTTCTGATGAGACCAGTTAGAAAAAGAAACTCGATGCTAACATAGATGTAGAATGTGATTTTAAAGTAACGACTCATGAGCTGTGAGTTGGTTTTAAAGGTAAATGTTTAATAGCACAAGCTGACTCTTTCTTTTACGGTGTTGGTGTTATCTAGACAAAATAAAACCCTGCACTCTCGTTTGAGAATGCAGGGTCTGTTTCTACTCTATTACTTACTATTTATACACAAATTTTGTTATTCATCGGAGATGGTGATCTCTCTTGGTAGGCTTTTTTCGTGCTTGTTGATGCCTAGAGTGAGGACTCCTTTTTCTAGCTTGGCTGCTGTAGTAGAGAGGTCTAGATCTGCTGTGAGTTCTAGGTTTAGCTCGTAGTCAGTAGCGATGTCTGAGTCGCTGATGAGCTGCCAGTCTGGTTGTGCTAGCTCAGTTTTCTCGGCCTTGATGCTGAGCCGGGTCTCTTCGGATTTGATGTTGATCTTGTCTTTGCTGACGCCTGGTAGATCGATGATGATCTTCACTCCTGTCTGGGTCTTACTAGTGCTGAAGGCTGGCTTTACAATGATTTGTGGTCTGTCTGCTTGAGCAGTGTTTTCGCATTGTGTGTCGTTGCCGCAGCATGTTTGATTTTCTTGATTCATAGTGATTGTTTCTTTCTGTTAGATTGAGATGGTTTGATTATTGGACTGCGATGGTTTTATTCTCTGGTGCGACTTCTTCTTTTTTAGGAAGAAGGATTTCGAGGACTCCGTTGGTTAGCTTTGCGTTGATGTCAGTTGTTTCGACTTCGTCTCCGAGAGCGAAGCTGAGGTCGGTAGTTCCTCGGTTTTCATTCGCAGCGCTGAGTTTGAGGGCGTTGTCTTCTAGGCTGATGGTGATTTCTGATTTCTCGTAGCCTGGGAGATCTACTCTAAGTGCCCAGCCTTGTGGGGTGGAGTAGAGAGCGTGCTTCTCTGTAGCGCTTGGTGTAGGAACTGGTGTGTCGATCTGACTCAGTGTCCGATTAAGGATAGTGTTGATGTCTGCGAAGATGCCTTGGTTCCATGGTAGTATGTTTCTCATAATTTTAGTTGGTATGTTTGGTTGTTGTGTATTCATAGAAGCATCTTGTGTGCCAGTTTTGGGTGTTATGTGGTTATTGTTTTATGTTTTAGGTTGTTGCGTCATTGGGTGATGTTTTTATTTGTGAGTCATAATTATTATTTGACGCAACATTTTGTCTCTGTGTGACAAAATGTCGGGTTGTTTTGTCCCTGTGCTGATGAGCTAGTATAAATCTTCGTTTTGGTCGTCTTTCCAGTCACGTTGGTTGGTTTTTCTGCGTTCTTTGCGGTGTTGCATTTGGCGCAATTGTTTGGGGGTGAGTGGTTTTTCGTAGGTTTCTGCTCTGCCGCTCATGATGCAGCCTAGTGGGGTGATTTCTGCGATGACTGTGGCTAGTTTATATTTGTCGATTTGCTTGCGGACTTTCTCTGCTGATTTATAGCCGATGGGTGTCTCGGTGACATCGGGTCTGCCTTGATACCAACGGACGTCGATGTCTTTGGTTCCTTCGGCTATGTCTCGGTCTAACAGTTTCTGGTCGATGCCTGTTTTCTTATGCTTGGTGTAGCGTCTGAAAAGGGCGGTTCGGGATAGATTCCTGCCAGCTCCGTGTGGGGAGAAACTCATGAAGTCGGAGTTGTTAGAGCCGAGAGTGAGTAGGATTGGTTCACTCATGTTGAGTGGGATTAGTCCTAGCAGTGGGTTGCTGTTAGAGTCAGTCCACGCTGGTGTGGCGCCTTTTCCGTGGAGGAATTGGTTGCCACGTTTCCATACGAAGTTGTGTTCATTGCCGATTTCAGCCGCTGGTGAGGAGTCGATGTCTTCGATGAATCTCTGATGGATGGTTTGGTGGTTAGCGATTGTCCAACGGCTGATGTATTGCAGTGCATCCCAGTAGTCTTGACCGATCTGTGTATCCATGCTGAGCCAGGCAGCTTCATCTGGAATGTCTGTGGCATGAACGCGAGTCTGCTTCACAGCGGCAGCTAGTCCACGGGTGTAAAGTGTAGCACCAATGCTGCGTGATCCATGGTGAGTGACGATGACGTGCCAAGATTGCCTAGGTTTTAGTTTCTCTGCTAGCTCAGGGTAACCGCTTTCTGTTAGATGATTTATTAGCTTCTCATTGACTTCTATTTTACCGATGTAGGCGAAGTGATTGCCGTCGCCTTGATCTGCTATGTGTGAGATGGCTTTTGGTCTTAGGCCTTTTAGAAACGGATTATTCCAGACTGATTCATCTGTGACTGGGTGATTAATCTGAGTTTCTAGAGTTCTGCCTCCGGGGCCAAATCTGGTGTGCTGCATGAGGCTGTTTAGCTGCTGACTGACTGGTAGCTCAGTGTGGTAAAACGTGGCTAATAGTGAGCAACAGATGTCTGCGCTGTGTGCGGCTGGGATGATGGCATTCTCTACTGCGATGGCTGCGCCGACTGGCATAGATGCTGGGGCTGATCCAGCAGGGCAGGCGTCAGGCATGAGGGTGCCTTGGCTGACTACTGGGCAGCGTAATAATTCTTTGATTTGCTTGAGTGCTTTGCTGAGGTTTTTCTCTTCGGCTGGTGTTTCGGTATCTATGGCTAGGCTGAGTGGTGCAGAGTTGGTGAGCATTGTTAGAGTCGCATGGCTGTCTGGGAATTCTCGTTTTAGTAGCTTGTAGAGATACTTCGTGGTGAGTTTGTTGTTGTCTCGGATGAGTCCGAGAGCGTGTTGATAAATGGTATCTAGCTGTTGGTCGTTTTGCCATCCAGCGTCGATGAGTTGTTGTTTTGTTAGTTTCAAAATATATGTTTTTTCTAAATTAGGTAAGGGTGAACGGCTGAGTTTAGTCATTTTCGTAGTTCAGTTTTCTAAGGCTGATCTCGTGGGAGCAAGGAGCAGGAAGGACGGAGCCGCAAGCGTTTGATGGCGTGATGGGGCTTCCCGCTCCTTGCTTCTTGCTTCCAATACTTAATGCATTGCATCTGTGAAAATGTCTTCAATTCATGCTATTCGTAGTAGTGATTCAATCGAGTGAATCAAAATTTTGGGCATAAAAATACCCTGCTCAGGGCATGGCTAAAAACTAGCGGCAATGCTGGCAGGGTGATCCTGAATTTAGAAACTGTTATATGCTAATAAACAAGACTAACCAGCCACACTGCGGTGTGCTGAGTAAGAGAAAGTGTTGTTGTTAGTTATTAGCATGTGACTTATGTAACACAGAGTGGGGGAATGTCAATCTGTTAGATCTTAGCTGGGCTGAATATCTCGCTTTGAAATGTCTGTGTAGGAGGTGATGTGGCGGTCGCGGAAGAAGGGCCAGTTAGCTCTGTGTTTGGCGATGGCATCAAGGTTGATATCCGCGTAGACGATGGATTCTTGTTCTTCTTTTCCTTCTGCTATGATGTGGCCGAATTCGTTGGTGATGAATGATCTTCCCCAGAATTCTATGTCGTTTTCGATGCCGCAGCGGTTGATGGTGGCTAGGTAGCAGGCGTTGGTGATGGAGTGGCTACGGAGCATTGTTCTCCATGCATCGTGTTGCTGATCGTAGATGTCTTGGTCTGCTCCACAGGTGATGCCGATGGAGGTAGGGCAGATGATGATCTCAGCTCCCATGAGGGCGAGGATTCTAGCTGCTTCTGGAAACCATGAGTCCCAGCCGAGGAGGATGCCTAGTTTGCCGAGCTTAGTTTGGAAGACTTGGTAGCCATCTTCACCTTGGGTAAAGTAGTATTTTTCTTGGAAAGTGACGTCTTGAGGGATGTGCATTTTACGGTATTTACCGAGGTAGGAACCATCTGTATCGATGGCGAATGTAGTGCTGTGATAGAGGCCTTCACTGCGTTTCTCAAATGTGCTAGCAACGATGACAATGCTAAGCTCCGCAGAAAGCTGGCTGAGTTTTTCAGTGAGTTCACCTGGGATAAGTTGAGCATGCTGAAAAGATTCGCTCGATTGCTTTTGGGGGAAGTAATTGGTGTTGAAAAGTTCCTGAGTGCAGACGATCTGAGCACCTCCATCAGCTGCCTTTTCAATGGCTCTCATTGTGTTGCTGAGATTGGTGACGGGATCTGGGGTAGATTGTAATTGTAATAGGGCAAGCCGAGGCATGAGCATATCTATTGTGAAAATTACATAAATTGCAAGGAACAAGCCGAAAAATAGGTGTTTCCAGACAAGATAGTGAGATTTATGACTGGTCAAGTGAGAGGAGAGAAGGTAAACAAAAGTTAAATAAAATTTATAGATTTATGATTACCTACCAAAGAGACCAACAGCAGACTATCCCAGATTCAGAAGTTATTATCGTGGGAGTAGGTGGAGCCGGTGCGAACATGATAGATCGTGTGGCTCTGGATGGCATGGAAGGTGCTCAACTACTGGCGCTCAATACGGACTGTAGAACTCTGGCTAGCACAGTGGCTAAGCATAAGGTGCAGATGGGCAGTAATCTAACAAGAGGTCTTGGCTGTGGCGGTGATCCTGAGCTAGGTCTACAGGCTGCGATGGAGGTGGAGACTGAAGTCCGCGATGCGCTACGTGGTCACAAGATGGTGTTTGTCTGTGTAGGTCTGGGTGGAGGAACTGGCTCTGGAGCCGCTCCGCTAGTGACTCGCATCGCTAGAGAGATGGGTGCATTCGTAGTCGTATTTGGCACGATGCCATTTAGTTTTGAAGGTAGAAGAAGAAGAGAGCAGGCTGAGACAGCGCTTAATGAATTATCAGTTCTAGCGAATGCGCTAGTGACATTTGATAACGGTAGAATGGGTCAGCTAGTGCTAGCTTCACAGGGGATTCATGAGGCATTCGCAGCTGCGGATACGATGGTTAGCGAGAGTATCAGAGCGGTGACTAGACTCGTGATTCGTCCAGGTTTAGTAAATGTTGGATTGGATGATCTGATGAGTTCATTGAAAGCTACTCGTTCACGTTGTTTGTTCGGCTCAGGGATCGCTAGTGGTGAAAATAGAAGCCAATTGGCTCTTAAGAATGCGCTCAATAGCCCGCTGTTAGATAAAGGTAAGTTACTCAAAAATACTGAAACTGCACTTGTGCATGTTTGTGGTGGTTCTGAAATGACGCTCTATGAGGTGGAGTTACTGATGAGAGAGCTTTCCAAAACTGTGCCTGAGAGTGCACATATTTTATTCGGAGCAGCTGTGGATGAGTCCATGGGTGATAGCTTGAGCGTGACTATTATTAGTTCGCTCCCAGAGGAACTCGTTTCAGTAAAAGATGATGTGGATAGCTCTCGACCAGCTAAGTCAAAAAAAGCAAAGGTGGCAGCAGTTGTCGCACCAGTAGCTGAAGTTGTGGTGGAAGAGGAGCCTGAGCTTGTCGCTGAGGAAGTCGCCGAAGAAATTCAAGAAGAAGTAGAGCCTGAGCCAGAAGTCGTAGTCGAAGAGACTGAGGATGCAGGGGTAGATGAAATCACAGATGATATCGTGGTGGATGATCCTGTGCAGGCAGAAGAAGTTTGTGAGGAAGGTGAGCAGCAGGTCGAGGAAGAGCAAGAAGAGGCAATCGTAGAAGCTGAAGAAGCTGGATCTGAACCTGAGGAGACTGAAGATGCAGTAGAGCGTGAGGCTGAGCCAGAAATGGAGCAGATCATAGAGCCTGAGCCAGTATCTGAGGAAGAAGAGGTCGAAGCTGAAGTAGCAACTGAAGCTGAACCAGAAGAGGAAGCTAAGTCGGAGAGTGAAGAAGAACCTGAAGAGGAGCCTTCTAAGTTACCTACACGAGTGAAAGCTAAATCTACCACAGCTCAGCCTGAGTTGCTGTTAGATGGTGGTCCTCGTGG
>CAKZNV010000154.1 GCA_937132085.1 uncultured Rubritalea sp.
TTTGTTCTTTGTTTTAATAGGGATGCGTCGCTTCGCTTCTTTCCCTATTCTGGTATAAATTTCCCCGATTGGGGAAAGGGGAATTGGGTGATGACTCTAATAAAGTTGAGGCTTGAGTCGTTAGATAGCTATGAAGGTATATCTATGTGTTTTTTTGTTGGGGGCTTTGAATCTGGTTTGTGTGCCTCAGGGGAATCCTGTGCGGAAAAACGTGAATGTCTCGACTGAAGTGCCGAGGGGAATAGAGAAGATGAAGAAGGGTGAGTGGGCTGAAGCGATTAATCATTTTAATCGATTTACAGATACTATAGGAGATCGAGGTGAGGGACTTTTTGGAGTTAGGTATTTTATAATTACTTACAACAGAGGATATTGTCAGCTCAAACTAGCGATTGAAGAGTCTGATGAAACGAAGAAAAGAGCTCTTTATATGGTCGCTTCTAAGAGTTTTCAGTTAGCTCGTAAGAAGCTTAAAGTGGGTTCATTGCCTCAGATAAGGTCACTACTTTATCAGGCGAGGGCTGAGCAGGGTGCTGAGAACTATGCTCTGGCTATTGAGCTGTATAAGCAATTTAAGCGAGAGATAGAGGCGATGAAGTGAAGCTTCTATTGTTGGCTAAATTTAACTAACTGCTTTTGGACATTGATTTGCTCTTGAGCCAGAAGATTAAACTCAATTCCCGCATCGTTGAATGTTTTAATGACGTCAGGAGAGAGGGCTGTGTCAAAAGTAGGAGCTTTTCTCGTGGGGTTGAATTTCCAGTTGCCTAGATTTTCCTTTAAAATATTGAGACGTTGAATGACTATTTTACACATTTTTTTATCAAGCTCTCTCATCTCTAGGTAGAGTGGTTTCTGTAAGTCATAATATGCGTCAAACCTCAATAAGTAGTCGATACGTTGGTCATCAGAAAAACCTTCTTGTTTAAGTAAATCTACGATGTGAGACCGTAGACCTTTAGCGTGAAATGTTTTCAGCTGATTATTAATAACGAGGTAGTCATTTACGATCGTTATTTTGCTGTCAATATCTTCGGTTGTTTTGATGTCCGAATGATCTTGAGCTGTCAGAAGTTCTTTAATTTTATCAGCTTGAGGCTTAGTTTCTTCTGCCAGCTTGGATAATGCTAAGGTGCCAACTTTAGCTTCTTTTGCGATATGTCCAGTCTGAGATTCTTGGTAGTCCTTGGCTGATTTAAGTAGTTTTTCTACATGCTCTGAATGTTCATCTAAGTCTTTGATAGTTCCTATCTTGTCGCTCTTTTCTTGCTGTAGTTTTAGATGCTCTTCATCAAATTTTCTTTTTCCTTCCTCTGCCTCTAATTCCTTTAGCATCTGCTGTAAACTGGCATTCGCCTGTTCTTTAGCATCTTCATATTCCTTTCTAGTTTCCTCTGTCGATTTCCTGTCTTTGCAGGAAACCGAGAGGAAGCTGATTGAGGCGGCAAAGGTAATATAAAGGAGCGTCTTCATGAGTTGGCTACTAGCTTAGCTCAGGGATGATCTCTACGGCAAGCATGTCTTTGAGTGCTTGTGGTTGTTGGATGACTTTGAATTCTCCGCTGTCTAGTAAGAGCTGTGGTGTTGTTGGGAAGGAGTTGTAGTTCTTGAGTGACATGGAGGCACAGTAGGCGCCGGCTCCTTCGATGACTACGAGATCGCCGATGTTTGCAGTGTTTAGCTCGCGGGTGGTGAGGTTGTCGTTTTCATCCACGGTGAACATGTCGCCGCTTTCACAACAATGACCGCAGACTACGTAGTTGGTAGTTTCTGTGTTGTCATTTAGGATGACGATTGGGTGCTCAGAGGCGTAGAGTGCCGGACGGGTGATGGTGTCCATTCCTGTGTTTAGCTTGAGGAATGTGTAGCCATCATCGCCTGTGTTGGTGATGTCATCGACATCGCAGAGGAGTGATCCACAGTTGGCTGAGAGGTAAGTTCCTGGTTCGATCTCTAGCTTGTATTCGTTTCCAGTCTTTGCAGCATGGGCGACGAAGACTTGCTTGACGAATTCACCTACTTCTTGGAGATCGGTGCTTTTCTCGCTGCTCATGCGGGCGACTTTGAAGCCTCCGCCGAGGTTCACTGTGTGGACTGCTGGGAATTTGTCTGCTTGTGCTAGAGTCATTTCAGCGACTGCTTTCCAGACTTCTGGATCTGAGCCTGAGCCGATGTGTGAGTGGATGCGGGTGATGTTGAGATTATGCTTAGCTGCGATCTCTGCGACCTGGTCAGCCTGATCATGCCAGATACCGAATGAGGCGGATGGTCCGCCTACGTTGGTCTTTCTGTTAGAGCCAGATCCTGTGCCTGGGTTGATGCGGAAGGAGACATTGGCTCCTGGGTAGGCTTGACCGAACTCGTCTAGTTGACGTAGTGAACAGGCATTGAAGAGAACACCAGCATCGATGATTTCTTTGAGGTGCTTGCGTGGGAACTGCTGGCCAGTGAGCTGGATTTTCTCAGCTGGGATGCCTGCATGGAGACAGCGCATGGCTTCGAATTCTGATGATGCGTCAAAGTGGAGTCCCATACGGTCGATGAGCTTGAGCACAGCGAGATGTGGATTGGCTTTGAGTGCGTAACGAGCATTAAAGCCGTAAGCATTCGGGAAATTGAGAACTTCTTGGCAGCGCTGTTCTATAGTGTCACGTGAGTAAATATAGACTGGTGTGCCGAGGGTATCTGCTGCTTGCTGAGCGAGTTCAGGTGTGAGGAAGTTGAGTGATTCCATAATGTGGTTGGTAAAATTTGTGCCAGAGATTGGTGCTAGTAATGACAAATTGCAACTCCTTAGCCTGACAGAATGTATTTTTTAGCTTGGTGATTAGAGTTCTTAGCGTTTATAGAAATAAGACCGACTATGAGTGCTGATAAGTTAAAATTTCCAAGCTGCCGAGATGGCTCCGCTGATAGCTCCGCGGGTGGCCGACCAGTGCTGTCTCTAGCGCCGATGCAGGACGTGACAGATCTAGCATTCATGCGTGTGATGAAGCACTTCGGTGGGCCAGATTACTTTGTGACCGAGTATTTTCGTGTGCACCCTGATAGTGCGCCTGAGAAGAAGATATTGCGATCGATCACTGAGAATGAGACCGGGATTCCTATTTTTGCTCAGATGATAGGGATGGATATTCCTTCACTGGTGAGGACATCGAAGTTTCTGCTAGAGCGAGATATTCTGGGAATGGATATTAATTTAGGCTGTCCAGCACCGACTGTTTGTAGAAAAGATGCGGGTGGTGGCTTGTTGAGAAATTTAGATCAAGTGGATCGTATCTTAGGTGCGATGAGGGATGTGTGCTCAGAGGCTGGTAAGTTATTTACGGTGAAGACTAGGATCGGCTATGAGGATGAGAAGGAGTTTGATAAGATTTTAGCGGTGTTTAAGAAGCATGATATTGATGCTTTAGCGATTCATGGCAGGACGGTGAAAGAGAAGTATCAGACGCCAGTGCATGATGAGCATGTGAGGCAGGCTGTGCAGGAGATGAAGTGTCCAGTGATGGCGAATGGCAATATTGTGAATGTGTCTACTGGTAGATCGTATCATGATAAAACTGATGCGGCTGGGCTGATGATCGGTCGTGGGGCGATTCGTAGTCCGTGGATCTTCCAGCAGCTGAAAGCAAGTTTTACAGGTGAGGTGGCAGTGACGCCAAGCAGGAGAGATCTGCATGAGTATGTGACGGTGCTTTTCGCTGAGCTAGCGGTAGAATGGATCGGTTACGATGAAGCTAAGCACGTCAATAAGATGAAGAAATACATGATCTACATTGCTCAAGGACTGGATGCAGCCTTCGAGTATGAGATCCGCAGAGTGCGTTGTGAGAAGGAATTTTTCAGAATCTGTGATCACTATCTATTAAATGATGATCTACTGCCAGACCTACCACCGGAGAACTCTAAGTTGTTCTGTGGGTTTAGTGCGTTGTTGGAGTAAGGGGGATTTGAGATTTGAGATTTGTGATTTGAAATTGATTGTTACTTCGTAAGTTTTAATGGGGGCACATCTTTGGATGATAGTATCATGTGATACTATCAGGGTGGTTTTACTGATAGATTATTAACCACAGATTGACATTTCTGGGGGGATCGCAGATAAGCGCTGTGTAATGAATAGTGTAAATTTTAATGGTGATCTGATGGATCGATCTGAGGCGAATGTTAGAGTCGGTTCTGAGGGGGTGCAGTTGGGGATGGGTGTGTTTGAGACCATGCTGGCGGTGAACGGTGTGGTGGATGGAATGGATCTGCATATGCTGAGACTGAAAAAGGGGATGGATCGTCTAGGCTATGTGATGGAACTGAAGAAACCACTACAAGATGTGATCTCAGAGGTGATCAGTGATAATGATTTACAGGAAGCTAATGCTAAAGTGCGAGTGACTACGATGCGTGGAGTCTGCCTAGTGGAGGCTGAGCCAGCTCCAGAGAGGAGCGAGGTCTGCACAGTGATCGTGAGTGACTATGTGTGTAATGAACGTAGTGCTGTGGCCGGAATAAAATGTAGTTCCTACGCTGAGAATCTTTTAGCATTTAAGGCTGGGCAGTCAGAAGGTGCAGATGAGGTGATCATGCTGAATACTCTGGGTGAGGTGGCTGAGGCTGCGATGGCGAATTTATTTTTAGTGAGTGATGGTGCATTGATTACACCACGTTTAGAGAGTGGATGTCTGCCTGGTGTGACTAGAGAGCTAGTGATGCGTAGGGCGAATGCTGCTGGAATAGATGTGCGAGAAGAGGTGGTGCTTTTAGAAGATGTGATGGATGCTGATGAGGTATTTCTGACGAATTCGCTAGTGGGGGTGCGTGGGGTCTGCAAGATAGGATCGCAGGAAATCCAGGAAGGTTCTGAGGAGATGGGGGCGGTGACAGCAAACGTGAAAGAGATTTATCAAAATGGCGACCAATAGTTATACCTCAAAAATCGAGAAAGCTGATGTCGAGAAGCTGCGAATTATTTGCGAAGAGCGAGGGTTCGAGTTCGGTGAGAAGCAGTGGGCGATCTGGCATGCTAAGAAGAAGGACTCTAGCGGAGCTACCAATGTGACAGTTTATGCGAAGGGACCTAAAGTGCTGGTGCAGGGCAAGGGGACGGAAGATTTTGTGAAGTTTATCTTAGAGCCTGAGATCATCGGTGAGGCGAGGATGGGCAATGAAGAGATCTTGATGCCAGAGATGTTTGAGCCTCATTTTGGGGTGGACGAGAGTGGCAAGGGTGATTTTTTTGGTCCTCTGGTGGTGGCTGGAGTGTATGTGAATAAAGAGATTTCTCGTGAACTGCTGGAAAAAGGTGTGATGGATAGTAAACGCATCAGCAGTGCGGCTAAGATTAAGAAACTAGCGAAGATCGTGCGTGAGATCAAAGGCGTGGCTTGGGAAGTAATCTTGTTTAAGCCAGAGAAATACAACGAACTGTATCATAAATTTGGCAATTTGAACCGATTGCTAGCGTGGGGACATGCCAGAGTGATTGGCAGTCTGGCTGAGAAGGTGCCGAGCTGTCCTAGTGCGCTGAGTGATCAGTTTGCTAGAAAGGAGCTACTAGAAGGAATGCTCAAGCGTGAAGAGTCAGCTCAGCATATAGAGCTGAACCAGCGGACCAAAGGGGAGAGTGATGTGGCGGTGGCTGCGGCTTCGATCCTTGCTAGGGAAGCATTTGTGAGCTGGATCGAGAGAGGTAGTGAAGCTGGTGGTGTGACGATGCCTCTGGGGGCTGGTGATAACGTCGTTGAAGCGGCGAAGCTAATGAAGCAAAAGCATGGTGTGGAAATGTTAGATAAAGTGGCGAAAATGCACTTCAAAACGGCAAATTTAATCTAGTGTTTATCTAAGTGATTCATTCTGAATGAAAAATAAAACAAGTTTATTCACATTCGTAGTAGACAAACTAATAAAGATGGTTTAAGTAGACGTCATCAGCTAGCCAGAATTTTAGTAGGCGAACTGAAACAACAATAATATTATGAACACAGGAACAGTAAAATGGTTTAACGCGGAAAAAGGATACGGCTTCATCACACCAGACGAAGGCGGCAAAGATCTATTCGTGCACCACTCAGAAATCAAAGCTACAGGCTATGCTTCTCTTGAAGAGAACCAAAAAGTTACTTACGAAGTAGGCGAAGGTGCTAAAGGACCTTGTGCTACAGGCGTTGAAGCTCAATAATTTTTAGTTAGATCTGTATTGGTCAGTGAAAACTAACCAATACTAAGTAATAAAGAATTCCAACTAGCTCTCAGGAGATATTCTCCTGAGGGCTAGTTTTTTTGTGGGGTGGAATGTTTTAGTTTAGGCGATCGTTGCATGCTAGACGTTTTCTGTAGCTTCGCTACGTCAGAGGTCATGAGTTAATTAGTCATTTGTCCTGTGCTTTGCTCCGTCATGCTGGAACCAATGACGAATGACCAGGAAACCTCTGACAAACCCGCAGGGTTAAAAGGGCGTTCTTATGATCCTTTTCCAGTCCACTGAATAATCGATTCTAGTGTTGAACTTTCTACAAATGTGTTTAGACCGTGGACATGCGTCTGTATGATACACTGAAGAGGGAACTTAATGAGCTGAAGCCTATTGATGGAGATACATTTGGTTTCTATTGCTGTGGACCTACTGTCTACGGACCTGCCCATATTGGAAATTTCAGAACGTTTGTGGTGCAAGATGTATTCCGCAGAGTGTTAGAACTTGGCGGAGTCGCTACGAAGCACGTGCGTAACTTGACTGATGTGGATGATAAGACAATCCGAGATTCTCAAGCTGCTGGTAAGACACTGACTGACTTTACTCGGCTCTGGACGGAGAAATTTCATACTGACTGTGCTGCTCTTAATTGTCTAGAGCCACATATAGAACCTAGTGCTGTAGAGCATATTCCTCAGCAGATCACGATGATTGAGGAATTGATCGAGAATGGTCATGCCTACGCGGCTGAGGACGGTTCTGTTTACTTTAAAATCTCATCATACCCTGAATATGGTGCTTTATCGCATCTTGAGGAGAGAGAGCTAGATTTGGGAAGAACTCAGGAAGCCAGAGCGAATAATTCAGATGAATATGAGAAGGATAGCGTGGCTGACTTCGTGCTATGGAAGTCTAGACGTGACGAAGATGGTGAGAACTTCTGGCAGAGCCCATGGGGTGAAGGTCGTCCAGGTTGGCATCTGGAGTGCTCGGCGATGATTCGCGAGTATCTTGGCGATAGCTTTGACCTTCATTCAGGTGGCGAAGACTTGGTTTTCCCACACCATGAGAATGAGATAGCCCAGAGCAAGTGTTCTTGTGGTGGTGACTTTGCTGCACATTGGTTTCACATTACTCACTTGCTGGTGGATGGATCTAAGATGGCGAAGAGTAAGGGCAATTTTTACCGACTAGAAGATCTGATAGCGAAAGGTCATTCTGCCGCTGAGGTTCGATACACGTTGATTGGTGCGCATTATAGAAAGCAGATGAATTTCACTCTGAGTGGACTCCATGCGGCTAGTGAAGCGCTGGGTAAACTGAGAAAAGCTGAACGTGCGCTCGCTGAGAAGGCTGGTGTGACAGATGCGGATGCTCCTAGTTATGAGGAACTTTTAGGTCTTAAGGATCTAGGTTTATTCGATAATGCATGGCTGGGTCTGAATGAAGATTTGAATACGCAACGAGCAATCGGAGCCATGTTTGGTGCGCTGAAGAGAGCTCAGAACGAAGATAATGCATTGGTGCAGTGGAAGGGCTTACATTTTATACTTCATGCATTAGGGGTTCAGTTACCAGAGATCGTAGAGGACGCTTCTGTAGAAATTCCTCAAGAAATCCAGAAACTAGCGGAACAACGCTGGGAGGCGAGAGCAGCTAAAGACTGGGCGAAAAGCGATGAACTCAGAGATGAACTCAAAGCTCAAGGCTGGATCGTTAAGGATGGTAAAGATGGTTGGTCAGTGTCAGAGCTTTAGTTTTCATGTTGATTTATCCGACTCATGTGAGAAGCTAATGAGTTATGAAATCTAAATTAATCATCGCTTGTTCAGTGGCCATTCTAATGGCCTCATGCAGCAAGAAAGAAACTGCAGCAACTCCTGAGGAGAAGCCAGCTGAGACACCAGTGGTAGCACCGGTTGAAAAGCCTGAAGTTATTGAAAAGAAAGAAGTCGTTCTGACACAGGTAGCGAGTGATCTTAAAGGTCATGTATATGCCTTAGAAGCTGATAAGTATGTATCAGCGGAGGTTTCTTCTGATGCAGAATACTATTTAATCTATGTATCAGCAAGTTGGTGACCACCTTGTAAAAGAGGAGCTCCACAGTTAGTGGAGAAGCACAATGAATTCATAGCTAATAATGATAAAGTTCAAATGATTCTAATGAGTCGTGAGAGAGGAAATAAAGCACAGGTCGAAGCGAGTGCCCTCAAGTGGGCTGTTAAGGAGAACTTTCCTTGGCTCACAGTCTTTGCCTATGATCGCCAGCTTGGTTTTTTAGCTGACCTTAAGACCAGATTTGTTCCGACTTACATTCTAGTGGATAAAGATGGAAAAGAATTACTCAGAGGTGAAAACGAGATCTTTGAGAAGATCAAATCACTTTAAGTAATTACTTGAAATTGGTATTTTAATGACCTCAGTCTCGATAGAGATTGGGGTCATATAGTTTTTATCCTGATAGTTACTTTAGTTTTTCATGTTGATTTATTGTCATGATGTGAGAAGTTAGCTCGTTATGAAATCTAAATTAATAATTGCTTGTTCAGTAGCCGTAGCAATGGCTTCTTGTAGCAAGAAAGAAACTGCAGCTACTCCTGAAGAGAAGCCGGCTGAAACACCAGTGGAAGCACCGGTTGTTAAGCCAGTTGAAGCGCCAGTCGAAAAGCCAGTCGAAAAGCCAGTAGTCGTTCTGACAAAAGTAGCTGAGAGTCTTAAAGACATGACGTTCGCTCTTGAAGGAGATAAGTTTGTAAACAAAGATGTTTCTAATGATACAGAGTATTTTTTAGTCTATTTCTCTGCTAGTTGGTGACCACCTTGTAGATCTGGAGCTCCACAGTTAGTGGAGAAACACAACAGCTACGTTGCGACAAATGATAAAGTAGAAATGGTTCATGTGAGCTTAGAGCGAGGTGCTAATGGTGCTGATAAAGCTCTAAACTGGGCAAATAAGGAAGGTTTTCCTTGGTTGACCGTGATGCCTGGTAAAATGGGTGAGACTATTTTCAAAGATATCAAGGTGCAGTTCGTTCCTACCTACGTTCTCGTAGATAAAGACGGCAAAGAGCTACTCAGAGGCGAGAAAGAGGTTTTTGAGAAGATCAAATCACTTAAGTAATTATAACAATATTCATATTTTGAATAGCCTCAGTCTCGTATGAGATTGGGGCTATTTTATTGCTATACATCAGCGAGGTTTCAGCTTTAAATATCGCTATGATTCAGAGACCACATAGACCGAGACGTAATAGAAAATCGGCTGGAGTTCGTAACCTTGTGAGAGAGGTGAGCCTGTCTGCACATGATTTTATCTATCCACTGTTTGTGCAAGAGGGTGATGCTGATGAATCGATCGATGCGATGCCTGGCTGTAAGCGTTGGTCGCTGGTTGGTCTTGTAAAGGAAGCGAGTGAAGCATTTGCGCTTGGAGTTACTTCTGTGGTGATTTTCCCAGCAGTGGACGAGAGCCTGAAAAACAAAACCGCTGATGAGAGTTGGAATGATAACGGCTTGATTCCGAGAGCAATAAAAGCTCTGAAGCAGGCTTGCCCTGAGCTGGTAGTTGTTACTGACGTCGCTCTAGATCCTTATAACATCGATGGCCATGATGGAGTCGTGAGAGATGGGGAAATCGTCAATGATGAGACGGTAGAAATTTTATGCAAACAAGCTCTGTGCCATGCTAAGGCAGGCGCAGATATTGTGTCACCGAGTGATATGATGGATGGTCGAGTAGGAGCGCTACGTGAAGCTCTGGATGATGCTGGCTATCAGAATGTGTCGATTCTATCTTACACAGCCAAATACGCTTCGGCCTATTACGGTCCATTCAGAGGAGCTCTCGGATCTGCTCCTAAGGCTGGTGATAAGAAGAGCTATCAGATGGACTACGCCAATGTGCGAGAGTGCGTGAGAGAGGCAATTTTAGATGAAGAAGAGGGAGCTGACATGATCATGGTGAAGCCAGCTGGAGCTTATCTGGACATTATTATGAGGCTAAAAGAAGTCTCAACTCTGCCGATAGCTGCGTATCAGGTCAGCGGTGAATATCTGATGATTAAGAGTGCAGCGGAAGCTGGTTGGCTCGATGAAAAGGCAGTAGTGCTGGAGAGTCTTACTGCGATCAAGAGAGCTGGAGCGGATGTGATTTTGAGTTACTTTGCGAAGGATGTAGCTGGTTGGTTGAAATAATCTATTGATAAACTGAGATGAGCGTTGCGGAGAATTTAGCAGAAATCAAAGGTCGAGTCAGTGAAGCTTGTCGCCGATCTGGACGAGACGAATCAGAGGTTTCGCTGATAGCAGTGAGCAAGACTTGGCCAGCGGAACATGTGCAGAAAGCTGTAGATGCTGGACAGAATGTATTCGGCGAAAATAAACTGCAGGAAGGCCAAGATAAGATTCCTGTGATGGATTCAGATCTAGAGTGGCATTATATCGGTGGATTACAGCGTAATAAAGTGCGCAAGGTGCTCGGCTTATTTCATGTAGTGCATAGTCTGGATAACTTGAAGCTGGTTAAATACACAGACGGTGTAGCTAAAGATATGGGGATTAATCCTCGGGTTTTATTGCAGGTGAACATCGGTGAAGAGGAGAGCAAGGGAGGATTCTCTGCTGATCAGCTTAGAGAGAATTTTGCAGAAATTAGTAAACTAGAGAATATCACCGTAGTCGGTCTGATGTGTATCCCTCCAGCAGTGGCGGAGCCTGAGCTAGCCAGAGTCTGGTTCAAGAAGGTGAGTGATCTGAGAGATGAGCTTCAGCAACTACATGAGATTTCCTTACCTGAACTAAGCATGGGGATGAGTGGAGATTTCGAAGTAGCAATCGAGGAAGGCTCAACGATGGTTAGAGTCGGAACGAGTATTTTTGGAACTCGTTAGTCGTTACTCATCTAACAGTTTTTGGAACAGCGGATCTGTTGTCTCTATTTTGAGTGTTTCTCCCGTGACAGGATGCTCTAGTTCTAGCGATTTTGCTAACAATAGCATTCTCGTTCCGGTGCCGAGAAGTTCACCGTCCGAGTCACATGCTTCTATTCCTGCATAGCGATAGTCACCGACGATGGGGTGACCTGCTTCGAGTAAATGTCGGCGGATCTGATGAAATCTCCCAGTATGAGGAGTCGCCTCTATTAGCGAGAGTTCTGTTCCTGAGCTATGCTGAAATGTTTTTAAGCAGGTAAAGCTGGTGTGCGCATCTCTGACAGGAGCTGTTTCATGTTTCTGGATAGAGGCGTGGCAGTCCCATTGTTGCTGTGTTGGTTTTCCTTTGATGATTGCCCAGTAGGTTTTCTGCATCTCTTTTTCAGCGAGATTTTTATGCAGTAACTTAGATGCTTCACGATCAATGCCGAAAAGTAACACTCCAGCAGTAGGGCGATCCAGCCTATGAATGCTGTAAACTCGTTCTTCTATCTGATCTCTAAGGATCTTCATAGAGACGAGATCATCTGGTTGGGGTGTCTCGGTAGGGTGGACGAGGTGGCCAGCAGGTTTATGAATGACCGCTAGCCACTGGTCTTGGTAGAGTATTTCTAGTGGAATAGAAGGATCTGCTGACTTTAGTCTTGGGTGTGGTTCATCCATGTGTGCGCGGAGCATAGGCCATAGAGCAGTGTAAAACTAGTAGAATTCTCAGCTTGCCTTGCAGTTCTCAAACAGTAAGATGCTCAGAGTTTTATGAAGCATCTTTTTACTATTCCATTCTCATCCAAGCGCTGGTTCTCAGCGTTGCTTGCCGTATTCGTTGTGTGCTTAGCATCATGTGCTAGTGAGCAAACAACGACGATGAAGAAAGTCAGAGCGAGCACAGGCATGGAAAAATACGGAGGCGACTACGAATACACTAAAGATAAAAACGGCATGATGCGTGCAACTTCTGATAAGCAGAGTGAATTTGCTTCTAAAGGTGAGTTTTCTACAGCTAGAAATTTCAAAGGCAAAGACTACGGTAAGGAAAGCTATCGTAAGAAGCGCTGGGGCAATAATACTGACTACAATACGAAGCAATACGCAGGTAATACTGATGGTAGCCAGTTCAAGAGTTCGCCACACTATGTGCAGAAACAAGCACTTGCTGGAAGCAGAGACTCTCGCTTTAACAGAAGTAAGTTTGGCACTAATTCTGTAGCAAAATCTAATGCTCAGGAGACTAATTCTACTAGCGTTAAAAAGGGGCAAAGTGGTTATGTCTCAAGTAGAGGCGACTATGGTGATACTAGAGTCATGTCTAAGAAGGAATACGCTGAGCTTAGTGTTAGACAGACTAACAGCCTACTAGGTAGAGAATAAATCCTGTTGTGGCTGTGAAAAAATATCATTGTCAGAGGGCTAGTCAGCCAATTTCTATCGATGGTGAGATCTCTGATAAAGTATGGGATAATACTGAATGGACCGATGATTTTATCGATATCCGTGGAGATGACCATACCAAACCAAGGTTTCGCACCAGAGCGAAGATGATGTGGGACGATACGTATTTTTATATCGCTGCTGAACTAGAAGAGCCTGATGTCTGGGGCACACTAACAGAAAAAAATAGTATCATCTATCACGACAATGATTTTGAAGTTTTCATAGATCCAGATTGCGATGGCTTAAACTACTACGAGTTTGAAATCAATGCTCTAGGAACGATCTGGGAACTGACCTTAGACAAGCCCTACCAGGATGGGGGAGTTGCTGATCTCGGAACTAACATCGATGGACTTATTTCTAAAGTGTCGATTGATGGAGTTCTCAATGATCCAAGCCATACAGACAAAGGCTGGAAAGTAGAGATGGCGATTCCATGGGGAGGTCTGAAAAAACATCACCGCGATGGTGTGAGTCCACCTAAGATCAATGATATGTGGAAGCTGAACTTTTCACGAGTCCAGTGGCATCATGAAATAGTCGACGGCCACTACAAGCGCATTCCTGAGCATGGAACAGAAATTCCGTGGACTGAACATCCAGAAGATAACTGGGTCTGGAGTCCACAAGGAGTGATCAATATGCATGTCCCCGAGATGTGGGGAGAAATTATTTTTTGTTAAAGAAACATCGGTTTGCCTTTGTAATTTGGCAGGTCGACTTCGCTTGGTGGTCCTGGGAAATTTTCTTCGTAGAACTTATTTTTTACATCTTTGGTGCTCTCGGAAAGGTTCTCAGACATGTCGTCTTGGCATTCATCGCAGATCATCATCGGCATAGGCCCAGGGATCAGATGAGAACCTATAAATAAGCCTGAGTAGCTGTATTCCTTGCATTCCGAGCGGAGTTTTCCACAGGTGAGACATTCATCGATCTGTTCCAATGCTTGATCCGTAGAATAGTCAGCAGGGGGCTCTACCAGCTCAGCGTGATCGAATAGAAAGTCATACAGAGCTTCCTTCGATTTAGCTGACATTTGTTGGTCTAGATTGTCTTTACAGCCTGAGCAGAGAGCGAATTCCATGATGCATTCTTTACCAGAAAAAACCTTCTGCACGATATAGGTCTCAGCAGATATGATTAATTCCTTACTACAGTCACAGCAATGACTGAAAGGTGCGTCAGTCTCGAAAGAATGAAAAGATTCAGGGATTTGGCTCATGGTCAATTAGTTGATTTCAATTTGAACTGGGCAATGGTCTGAGCCTAAGACATCGGCTAGAATGCTGGCTGAATTGAGTCTAGGGACGAGGCTTTCTGAGACGCAGAAGTAATCGATACGCCAACCTACGTTCTTGCCACGAGCGCCTGCTCTATAACTCCACCAGCTGTATGCAGCTTCAGTGTCTGGCTCAAAATGACGGAACGTGTCTACGAACCCAGCATCGAAGATGCTATTAAGCCCAGCACGTTCTGGGTCTGAAAATCCTGCGTTCTTTCGGTTAGCTTTAGGTCGAGCTAGGTCGATATCATTGTGAGCGACATTGAGGTCACCACAGAAAATCACTGGCTTAGTGCGCTCTAGATCTTTTACGAAGGCTAAGAACGCTTTGTCCCAATCCATTCGGTAATCAATACGAGCGAGGCCGTTCTGAGCATTTGGAGTATAGACAGTCACGAGGTAGAAATCTTCGTATTCAGCTGTGACGACTCTACCTTCAGTGTCATGTTCATCGATGCCAATACCATTCTGGACGCTGATTGGCTTTGTTTTAGAAAGGATCAGTGTGCCTGAGTAACCTGGCTTTACTGCAGAATTCCAGAGTTGATGATAACCAGCGAATTCTAATGGGAGATCGACTTGTTCAGGTTTCGCCTTAGTTTCCTGCAAACACAGCATGTCTGGCTGCACTTCAGCGAACCATTCTGCTAAGTTTTTCTTCAGCACCGCACGGATGCCATTCACGTTCCAAGAAATGATTTTCATGTAATTAGGTAAGTTTGAGAGATTAAAAAAGAGGCCATTTGCCTTCTAGATTCAGCTTTTTAGGAGTGGATATACTAAATTTCCCACCTTTTGGTAAGTTCCAAGGAGCTTCATAGACTAGAGGCACAATAGTGAAATTCATTATGGGATCATCGTCGGTGCGCTCAATGCGTTCGACGTTGATGATGGAAGTGAAGAAGGGGTTCTTACTCACCTCTAACACGGTTCCCGGTTTAATATCCTTGGCTGCTGAGGCAGGTGCATTCGGCAGGATGAACTCGACCCAGACAGGAAATGATCTCGCCTGAGCATGCTTGGCTTGCTTAAGAACAGCTGATGCTTGAACTACGATGCCATTTGTAAAGAGGTCATCGTCGGTGAGCACTCTTGTCCTGATGACTCTGAAGTCACCTTGGATGTAGTTATTGATATATTCGTATTTGAAATTACCAATGTAGTTTTTGATCAGCTCATTGTTATGCTTGATCAGCTTGTCTTCGGTGAATGGTCGGAATTGATTGTAGAGAGTTTTGACATCACGGATATCACCCTCTGGTGGCTCTAGAGCTTTGAATGATTTGATCTCAGGTAGACGGCCAATTTTATCCAGAATCTTATAGTTCTGTGGATAATGAGGATTATTAAAGATAGCAGGGACGTAAATCCAGCTGGTAATAGCGAGCACAACACAGACGATAATGGTGAGTGTCCACCAGAAATACTGGGGCTTACTCTGAACTAGTCGTTCTGACCAGGTTTCTTGTTTCTGCTTTGGCAAAACTAGCGTGGTGGTTGTGATTTATTTACAGTCGTCAGCTGGATCATAGCTGCCTTCTTCACCTTTTGCCTCAAATGATGTGCCGCAACCACATGAGCGTGCTGCATTAGGGTTACGGATCTTAAATCCTGAATCAGTCAGACCATATTCGTAGTAAACTTCACAACCTTGTAAATACTCTAGGCTCTCAGGATCTAAATAGAGTGATGCGCCATCTCTGGTCATGATCTTATCGTCTTCATGAGAATCTGAAACTTCCATCACGTATTGCATTCCTGCGCAGCCACCTTTTTGGACTGATAGGCGGAGGCCTGTTCCTGCTGGGAGATTCTTACTTGCTGTGAGGTTGTTGAGCTCTTTGGCTGCGTTTTCTGTGAGTCCGATCATGGTAATTTGGAGTGCTTAGTTTGTGTCCAGACCATAAGCTCTAATTGGTGCTCGGGCTAGTTAATCTTTTGATTCTTTTCAAAAAAAGATTGGATAATAATGAGGCGCAGTCTAGGCATGAGCCGTGAGCATTATTATTACCGATTTTATGTGGATTCTGGCTGGATTCGTCGCCCTCTATTACGGAGCAGAATTCTTAGTTAAAGGAGCATCAGAGATTTCTCTGAAATTCGGAGTGTCACCTCTAGTCGTAGGTTTAACAGTCGTAGCCTTCGGAACTAGTGCTCCAGAGCTTCTCGTATGTCTTGAAGCGAATGCCGCTAATGCTGCCGACCAGGCCTTCGGAACCATCATTGGCTCTAATATTTGTAACATTGCCCTCATTCTAGGTGTCGCAGCCTTGATCAAACCTGTCCGCATCGATCGGCAGATCATCCGTCGTGAAATTCCTATACTCCTTATAGCCAGCATCGTCTTCATGGTGATGCTCTCAGATAAATACATCGCACAATGGGAAGGCTGGGTCTTGTTCGCAGGTATCATCATTTATGTCATCTCTAGTCTGCGTATGGCTAAGGATGAAATCGGTGCTGATGAATCTGAAGATTTTTCTAAAGAAGAGGTGGAGCTAGCTAAGAAAGCTGGGCCTGCTCAGTTGGCTCTGAGCTTTGTTTGGATCGTTCTCGGCTTCGTAGCTCTTAAGTTTGGCTCTACTTGGCTAGTGACGCACGGCACCTCAGTGGCGACAGAGTTCGGTATTTCCGAGGCTATTATCGGTCTCATCCTGCTAGCATTTGGCACCTCACTACCTGAGCTAGCCACGTCTATTGTGGCGGCTAGAAAAGGTCAGGGAGACATCATTACAGGAAATGCAGTCGGATCATGTATTTTTAACCTACTAGCAGTGATCGGTATCACAGCAACAGTGAAGAGCATGCAGGCTCAGGATATTAACTGGATCGATCTAGGTGTTATGGCAGGTGTCATCGTTCTCATCTTACCGATGATGCGCAGCAAGATGACACTGAGTAAACGAGAGGGATTCATCCTGCTAGCGATCTACCTAAGTTACACTGTCACTAGGTTTATGATGACTCCACCGGTAGTTTAAGACATATATCTTAATGAGTAGAAGCTAAGGGTTTTACGTGTTCTTTTGGGGATGCTAGCTTTATGGGTGCTCTGGATGAAGCAAGATGCAAGAAGCACGTAGCCGCAAGCGTTTGACCGGGGTTTAATAGCTTCTCGCTTCGTGCTTCACGCTCCAAAGGTAAAGATTCTGCTTCTCCATACTCTGACTTAATAACGTATCATCGGCATAAATCTGAGCACAAAAAAGCTGCTAAATTTTCATTAGCAGCTTTATAGATGTTTATTGGGAGATAACTTAGAAAGTTATATGGGGTAGTCTCTAAATATTAATTAAGCGTCTTTTAAGAGCTTCTGTGCCTTTTTAGTTGTAGTCTGACTGAGCTTGCCGTTGACCTTGCGTGAGCCGTCTAATAGCTCAGCGAGTTCAGTTCTAGCAGTTTCAGCAGCCTTCAGAGCCTTACGCTCACTACCATACTTCTTATCAGAAAAGTATTTAGTGAAAGTAGTGCCAGTGCGGCTTAGACAAAGTCTCCATCCTTGGAACGCTGTTGTCTCATAGGTAAAGCGGGTTAAGTTTTTCTTAGATTTCATAGAGTCAATGAGTTGTGTTAACAGTTAGACTACTATAGAAGTATAAATTTTTATATGTGTCAAAATAAATGTTAGATAATTTTGAAAAACTAACTATTCAGCATAGTTATATTTAAAAACTTTCGCAGACCTTAGCGACCTGAAGAATAACTTCTTCGCCAAGCTGTGGGCCTAGGATCTGAAGCCCTACAGGAAGCTTGTTTCCAGCACTGTTAGAGATAGTTCCAGCAGGAACGGAGATTCCCGGGATACCAGCTAGGTTAGCAGCGATAGTGCAGATGTCAGCGAGATATTCCTTGAGTGGATCATCGCTATTTTCACCATGTTTAGGTGCCGCAGTAGGGCAGACTGGTGAGACGATTGCATCTACTTTTTCAAATGCATCGGTGAAATCTTTCAAAATCAGGGTGCGAACACGCTGAGCTTTATCATAATATTTATGATCATAGCCAGATGAGAGAGCGTAAGTTCCTAGAATGATACGGCGTTTTACTTCAGATCCGAATCCTTCTGAACGTGATTTCTTATAGGTATCGATGAGGTTGTCAGCTTGTGAAGAGCGGTTTCCGTAACGGATACCGTCGAAGCGTGACAGGTTAGATGATGCCTCAGCAGGAGCGATGATGTAGTAAGTCGCCACCGCATACTCGGTATGTGGGAGAGAAATCTCTACGATTTCTGCGCCAGCGGCTTTGAGCTGATCGATCGCTTTATCGACTACTTCTCTGACAGCAGGATCAATTCCAGCTGCAAAGTATTCTGTAGGGATACCGATCTTCATGCCAGCTACGCCAGCATCGAGATTTGCTGTGAAATCTGGAACTTCTACCTCTAGTGAGGTGCTGTCCATGGTGTCAGATCCGCTGAGGACGTTGAGCATGAGAGCTGCGTCTTCGACAGATTTAGTAAGTGGTCCTACCTGATCTAGTGATGAGGCGAATGCTACTAGTCCGTAACGAGAAACTCTGCCGTAAGAAGGCTTGAGGCCTACTACTCCACAGTGTGAAGCTGGCTGACGGATAGATCCACCAGTGTCAGATCCTAGGGAAGCGATCGCTGTGTCCGCTGCGACAACCGCCGCAGAACCACCTGATGAACCACCAGGAACGTGATCATAATCGTGTGGGTTGTTTGTGCGCTGAACTGCTGAGTTATCAGTAGTAGAACCCATGGCAAATTCGTCTAGATTCAGTCGGCCGAGAGGGATAGCTCCAGCTGCCTTGAGCTTAGTAATGACTGTAGCATCGTAGGGTGAGACGTATGAGTCGTAGAGGAATTTAGAAGCACAGCTGCATGGCTCACCTTTGACGTTGATATTGTCCTTGATGGCAATAGGGATGCCGCCGAGGGGTAATGATAGGTCAGCAGACTTAGCAGCTTCGCGAGCTGCATCGAAATCGTAGCTAGCAGGGTTAATATAGCCACCGATAGCGCCATCTTTTTCTTTGATGGACTGCTCTAGAGAGTCGATGATTTCAACGGCAGTGATCTCACCAGCAGTGAGCTTAGCGCGGAGTTGAGTAATAGTTTGTGATGAAAGGCTCATAAAAATTAGTTAGAGAAAATGGTTAGAAACGTGATGTGTGGATTACATTTCTTCGATGACCTTAGGCACACGGAGCTGGTCATTGATGGTGTCTGGGGCGATATTGAGGAAGTCGTCACGGTCGATACTCGGCTTTGCGATATCTTCACGGACTCTATCGTAGACTCTAGCGACGTGGTCGGTAGGTTCTACGTTTTCAGTATCTAATTCATTGAGTTTCTCGATATAGCCGAGAATGTCTTCTATTTGACGTTGAAATGTGGTGGTTTCGTCCTGAGTGAGTTCTAGTCGAGCTAGATTTGCCACGTAGGTTACATCGATGTGATCAGTTGCCATAACAGGGGCAGTGAAACGATAAATGAGCTCTGTGAAAAGCCTTTAAATGAAGAATGACTAGAAAACTTTCATTCTCCGGATTGAATGATGTTCGCTTTACGGTATAAGGTTTTATTTGAGGTCTGAAATTCTACCTTGAGGCGGACTTTGAGTTTGGACAGATCCACGAGATTCCAGCTACCAAATGTCCAGTTACCATCGACTCCATCATGGCTGACCCCTAGTAGCAGATGAACGGCATCATCTTGGATTTTCATCGTTCTTGTCTTTGGCTCAAAGTAAAAAGTGCGTAGACTCGATGCTTTAGACTTCTGTTCATAGAGCTTCGGGTCGAGATAGAAAATACTTCCGCTGGCTAGATGTTTGATTCTTAGATCAGGATATCCGCTACGTTGTTGTTTTTCCTGAGTATTCTTAGGTATAGAGCACTCTAGATGTTCCATCGCAGTGAGCTTCTTGAGTAAAAGTTCTTCAAAATATCGAGAGGCTTCATTGATGCGGCGTAGCTTTTTGACAGGGGAGTTTTCATGGTTCAGTTCCTCTATAGATGAAATAATAGCGAGCTTGATCGCTGTGGAGACTTCTGTGTGTGCTGTGTTTTCAGCGTTAAAGCTGATTACTTTTTTACCCGATGAATTCGCTACCACATCAGCAAATGAAAAGGTGCGAATTCCTAAGTCTTCTTTCATTAATTGCTTCACCAGCTCCGCGTCACTGGATTTCTCAGTTTGGATGTCTTGAGCGATGGCTAGATTAGTAAGGAATAGAAACGCAATTAGTGAAGATAATTTCATACAGATTCCATCCTATAGCAGTTCTTATTCTGGTCAAGCTGTCGTAAAATAGGTGATAATTAATTTCATAATAGCTATTTGTTGCAAATTTGGTTGCTATGACGGTTTTTTATGGTATAAGGAATGTAATAAAGTGAATCGAAACTGATTCAGAAAGTAAAATCGAACCCATTTAAAGACTATGAATAAAATGACAATCAAACTACAGGAGGCGCTCCAGAGTGCTCAGCAGCTGGCAACACGCTCAGCTCATCCTGAATTAAAATCTTCCCACGTATTGTTTGAACTACTTCAGCAAGACGGAGGCATCGTAGTGCCTATTTTAGAAAACGCAGGGCTAGATCTAATACAGCTAAAAGCAGCTGTGACTAATGAGATAGCAAGCATGACTACGGTAAAGGGAGCCAGTGGTGATCCTCAGATCAGCTATGGCTTGAAATCAACACTAGATGCAGCTGACCAAGCTCGTATCAAGCTAGGTGATGAATTCGTGAGCGTAGAACATTTCATCATGGGTGCTCTCAAGGATCAGAGCCCAGCTGGTAAAATACTCAAAGAAGCTGGCCTAACAGAAGATAAACTACAAGCTGCTCTGAAAAGCATCCGAGGCAGCCAGAAGGTGACTGACGAAGACCCAGAGGGGAAATACCAATCACTCGAAAAATACGGAACTGATCTCACTGAGCGAGCTAGAGCGGGTAAAATTGACCCAGTGATAGGTCGTAACGACGAAATTCGCCGAGTGCTTCAAGTGCTCAGCCGCAGAACGAAAAACAACCCAGTGCTCATCGGTGAGCCTGGAGTGGGCAAAACTGCGATTGCTGAAGGTTTAGCTCGTAGAATTATCAGCGGTGATGTGCCTGAGTCAATGAAAGGCAAGCGACTTATCTCAATGGATATAGGTAGCATGATCGCTGGTGCCAAGTATCGAGGAGAGTTCGAGGAAAGGCTAAAAGCATTCCTCAAAGAAGTCACTGATAGTAATGGTGAGATCATTCTCTTCATAGATGAACTTCACACTATCGTGGGCGCAGGTGGAAGCGAGGGAGCAGTCGATGCCTCAAACTTACTCAAGCCGCAGCTCGCTCGTGGTGAACTCAGAACCATTGGTGCGACTACGCTGAACGAATATAAGAAATACATCGAAAAGGACGCAGCGCTAGAACGACGTTTCCAGCCTGTGCTGGTGGAAGAGCCAAGCGTGGAAGATTCCATAGCGATCCTCCGTGGTCTAAAAGATCGCTACGAGGTGCACCATGGTGTGCGTATCAAGGACAGTGCTTTAGTAGCAGCGGCAACTCTTAGTGATCGCTATATCTCCGATAGATTTCTACCCGACAAGGCAGTGGATCTGATGGATGAGGCCGCATCTCGACTTAAGATAGAGCTAGATTCTAAACCGACAGAAATTGATCAAAAAGACCGCCAGCTCATGCAGCTAGAGATGGAACGTCAAGCTCTCGAAAAAGAATCTGATTCAGCTAGTGTCAAGCGACTCGAAAAAGTCAACGAAGAGATGGCGAACCTTAATGAAGAACTCTCTGGCCTCATGGCTCAGTGGAGAAACGAGAAGGACGTCATCGATATCGTGAATCATGCGCAAGAACAGATCGACGAACTTCGAACTCAAGCAGATCAGGCGAAGCGTATCGGTGATCTCTCTCTAGCCTCTGAAATCACCTATGGTCAGATTCCCGATGCTGAGCAGCAATTAGTCGAAGCTACGGAGAAACTTACGCAGTTACAGAAAACTAGCAGCATTCTCAATGAAGAAGTGTGCGAGGAAGACATCGCCCAAGTAGTCGCTACATGGACAGGTATTCCAGTGAGTAGATTGCAAGAAGGTGAGCGCTCCAAGCTAGTGAAGATGGAACAGCGACTCGGCGAACGAGTCATCGGTCAGCATCAAGCTATAGAAGCTGTAGCCAATGCTGTGCGCCGTGCCAGAGCAGGGCTTCAAGATGAAGATAGACCAATTGGTTCGTTCTTATTCCTAGGTCCTACTGGTGTGGGTAAAACGGAATTATCTAAAGCTCTAGCGGAGTTTTTGTTCGATGATGAGCAGGCAATGGTCCGACTCGACATGTCAGAATACATGGAAAAACACAGTGTCTCTAGATTGATAGGAGCGCCTCCTGGCTACGTGGGTTACGACGAAGGTGGACAGCTCAGCGAGCACGTCCGACGTAAGCAGTATTCAGTCGTTCTGTTAGATGAGGTAGAGAAAGCTCACCCAGATGTTTTCAACGTATTGCTCCAAGTGTTAGACGATGGTCGCATCACAGATGGGCAGGGTAGAACGGTAGATTTCCGCAACACGGTGATCATCATGACCTCTAACATCGGCTCACAGTATATCATGGAAGAGACTAATCCTGAGCAGCGTGAAGCGAAGGTGAACGACGCTCTCCGAGGACATTTTAGACCAGAATTTCTAAACCGTATCGATGAAACTGTCATCTTTGATAGGCTCGATAAAGAGGAGTTAAGCTCTATCATTGATATTCAGCTCAAGCGAGTAGTGAAGCGTCTGCAAAAGCAGGGGATTTCACTAGATCTCAGTGATGCGGCTAGGGACTACATCGCAGAGCAAGGTTACGATCCAGCCTATGGAGCAAGACCTCTCAAGCGTGCGATTCAGAAGCATCTGTTAGACGCCCTGAGTTTAGCAATACTGGACGGTGACTTCTCTGAAGGAGATACGATCATAGCAGACTATCAAGGCGGTAAAATGGTATTTAACTAAACAAAAATCATTCAATATCCTAAGCCTAGCAGTGTCTAAAACATTGCTAGGCTTTTTTAATTTAAAGAATGCTGCTCAGTCCGATATGCTGGAGTCTTCTCATCATGCGTAACACAGGGAATGAACTGGAGTTCGTGTGTGAGACAGGGCAAGTGGTCTTCGGAGTCGTGAGAAATGTAGAGGATCTGAGCTATTTCTTGCTCAGCGATTTGCTGAATGAGTTGCATCACCAAGGCTCGATTGATCGGGTCGAGTCCTTGGCACGGTTCATCAAGTAGCAACAGGCGAGGTCGTTTTATGAGAGCTCGTGCGATGAGGATCATACGCTGCTGACCGAATGATAAACTCTGGAAAAGTGTAGTCTGCTGAGCTTCTAAACCTATGAATGATAACCATTCAGCAGCTACCTTTCGCTGTTCAGCTGTGACCTGAGCATAGATGCCGATGGTATCAAAAAATCCTGAAAGTAATACTACCTCACAGGTGACATGCACTCGGTATTGCTGGTGGAGCGCTGTGGACATCAGCCCCATGTGATGCTTTATATCCCAGATCGACTCACCTTGACCTCTGAGGTTTCCTAAGATGTAAATTTCATTACGGTAGCACTGCGAATGATCGCCTGAGACTAGGCTTAATAGAGTGGATTTACCTGATCCGTTAGGTCCACTGATTTTCCAATGCTCTCCTGGCATCATCTTCCAATCAAGCCCTCGAATGATTTGTTTATCATGATAGCCTACATTAACTGAGCGCATTTCTATCACTGGCTCATCGGCGCTATGATTAGGTGGCTCTGTGCCAGGTAGAGTCGCAGGCATAGGACGTGGGGTGCTATGAATCGATTGGAGTTGTTTCCAGAGTGAGCTAGATTCAATTTCTTCACGTGCTCCAGCTAGCACTAAATCCATGTTATGCAGGCAGGCTAGATGGCTGATGTGATCGCCTAGGTGCGACATCCTGTTGACGATGATCACCACGGGAATTTGTTGGCTGAGATCAGCGATGACCTCTTTTAAGTGAGATTCAAAGGCATGATCCAGACCATCATATGGCTCATCTAAAACTAACATCTGAGGAGCCTGTGATAGAGCACGTGCGATCATCATACGTCTTCGCTCACCAGTAGAAAGGATGCGAAAACCTGTGTGAAGAAAGGCCTCCAGCTGCATCGTCTGAATGATGGCCTCAAGATCTACTTCAGGGTGATGGTGTTGAGTGATGAGTTCATGCGTAGTGCGACCTTGATCTACTTTATCAATAAACTCACTATCATCCTCGTAGATCTCTTTTTCTAGCAGTCGTTGTTCTTCTTCAAACGATACGCAAAGAACTCTTTCAAATTGTGTTGATCGCTGCGCTTCACTAAGTTGAATTTCACCAGCTAACATAGCGGCAAAGGTAGATTTACCAGATCCATTACCTCCTATAATCGCCCAGTGTTCACCAGACTTCATCTCAAATTTGGAGACAGCAACTTTACGTGAGCCGCGTTTGGAAATATCAGTTAAGTGCATAGATGAACCATTGATCATGTCAGGATGTTTGTTGAACTTGAGCTCAAAGTCTAACCTGAAATCAATTTCATTGAATATAATGCAGATAGTTTTAGTCTATTAGGTAATGAAATTGTTTCTCAAACTATTAGTTCTCGTCGCCTGTAGCGTATTGATTTCTTGCTCTACAGCTCAGCGATTTTATCAAGCTCATACAGCTAGCCCTCATCAGCCTTGGGACGGCAGCAGCGGGAAATGGGGTGGTTACAAAGAGTCAACAGCGAGTAATGGCCAATTCAACATCGAATACACAGCATTTAATAAACCATCGAGAGAAGCCGTGAGTTATTTCACCATGGTCAGAGCTGCCGAGAGGTCATTGATAGAAGGCCATACTCTCTTTTTTGCTACTCAGCCTATTAAGCTCAATAGTGATTCAGAACAAAGCTATTTCCCAGCTTACGTGATCCCCGGTAGATGGGAGACTGAAAGAGAGCAGCACTGCACCAGATGTAGAAAAACAGGTGAGCGAGAATGTCACTATGATGATGTCCGAGTCTGGTATCCAGCAGAGTATGTCCCAGAAAGATATGTGACAAACTACATCCACAAATCAACGATGAGAATAGGATTCAAGAGCGGTGGAAAAAAATACAACGCACTAGAAATAGCTAGTAATGCTCTCAATAATACAAAGAAATTCGGTAAGCCAAAGCTAGATCCCAGAGTAATGGGAATGCTCAAAAAGCATGGGGTTGTAAAGTAAGTAAGGTTGTTACCTAATCGTCTCAGACGTATCTAAAATAAGCTCTAAAGCAAATTTGATACTGGTAGCGAGACTGTCCTCTGAAATGATGTCAAAACTATCGTTTGTAGTGTGCCACCAGCTTGTTCTGTTGAAGTCTCCTATGATATCAATAGTGGGGACTTTAGCGATTTCATTCATAGGAACATGATCGTCGGTAATGCGATGATTTGCTACTTTGAAAGTCTTCTCTAAACGATGCTTGGCCGCAATGTCCATGTAAGAAATGAGCAGTGAATGAGGTGTGTCAGACGGGATTGAAATAGACAGATTCTTATGGCCTATCATATCTAACAAAACTCCAAACTTAGGACGTTTTTGATAGGTCTTTTTTTCAGACGCTAGGTCTCGATTCAGGTATTTAGAGTAGAAGGTGCTTCCATAGATACCATCCACACCCGGAACAAGATTTTTCTTCAGCGCTTCCTCTCCATCAAAGAAAACTAGCTCAATCATTGGAGCTATTGAGTCAGTCTGTTTCGGTAAATAATGTGCCATTTCTAACAAAGCACCCACACAGCTAGCCGCATCATCTGCACCTAGAAAACCATCGATCATCTTAGAATCGTAATGCGCCGCAAGGAGGATTTCCGGAGAATTTGTTTTCGCTTTTTCTCCCTGTTTCGCCACATTGTATCTTGCCACGATGTTAGTGAAACTCCTCATTCCATAAGGTGTCTGCGTTTCGAACTCTTGTTTAGTGACGATCCACCCAGCCTTTGTGAGCTCAGAGCTGATATACGCTTGCACATTCTTATGCGCCCCAGATTCTATAGGTCTTGGACCATATTTCAGGATCTTCTCTGTATGCGCATAGGCGGACTTCCCGTAAGGCCAATCCTTAATTTGTGTGAATCTACTGTTAGACTTTGGAGGCAATGAACTCGTTTCAGGCTTGCATGAGAGAGTTGCAATAATGCCAACTACGGCCAAGAGGGGAGTGAACTTCAGTAAGCTTCTTAATGAACGCATGCTATTAGACTGGGTAGATTAAAAGTCTGTTAGAGACACTCCTAGTAGATCAAGAATGCGGTTGAGATCTTTATTTCCGTAATACTCGATCTCGATCTTACCTTTCTTTGCGGTGTGGTGAACTTGCACTCTAGTAGAAAAGTCGCTTTGTAGTTGTTCTTGGATCTTCTGTATCAGAGCGGACTCTTCAGCAGTAGAATCTCCAGTATTAGTTACTGTGCTAGTAGTTTTAGGCTTATTGAAGTCCTGAGCTAATTTCTCAGTAGCACGCACTGTGAGCTTCTTCTTGATCACTTGATCCGCTGCTAACAGCTGAGAATCTGCATCCTTTAGTGATAGGATCGCTTTCGCATGACCTACTGAAATACGACTCTGAGCCACCATGCTCTGGACGTCTTCGTGGAGGTCTAGCAAACGCATTGCATTCGCCACACTAGCACGAGATTTACCCACTCGGTTAGCGATCTCATCCTGTTTTAGAGTAAATTCTTTCGCAAGGCGCACATAACCTGCCGCTTCTTCAATGGCGTTGAGGTCTTCACGTTGCAAGTTCTCGATCAATGCCATTTCAAGCACATCACGGTCGCTCGCGTGCTTGACGATCACTGGCACTACTTTCAGGCCTAGGTTAGTAGAAGCTCTCCAGCGGCGCTCACCAGCGATGAGTTCCAGCTGACCGTTTACTTCACGGACGATGAGTGGTTGAATGATTCCATGCTGAGCAATCGAGTCCATCAAGTCATCGAGCATGCCTTCCGTAAAATGCTTACGAGGCTGAAGAGGTGAGGGGATAACCGAAGTGATAGGAACATTGCGAACATCATTTTCATGAGTTCCCGGACCTGTCTTGACGTTATTAGACGTGATACTAGAGGTGCCTTGAGTTTTGATCAATGCGCCTAATCCTTTTCCTAATGCCTGCTTCTTTGCCATACGGCGGTGAGTTTAAGCCTAGAAGCAGTCGATTAGCAAAGATGTTTTATTTATTTCGCTTTCACTGACCATTGTGAGCGTATTGTGAATAAGTTTTTGCGCTTTTGTGCTCAAAATTGAGATTTCTTACACAAATTTAGAATAAAATCAGTTTGGTAACGCTCTAAGTGCAGAAAGTAATAATAATCGACTGCTGAAAAGCCTCAAATTATTATTCTGATTTAAAATTAACACACCAAATATTATGAAAAAATTAACATCAGTAGCACTCGCTACACTAGGTCTCGTAAGCTTTGCTAACGCTCAAGCTACTAAGGAAGAAGTTCCAGCTAAGAAAGCAGACGCACCAGCAAAGCCAGCAACTGATAAGCTAGCAGTCGGTTCAGCAGCTCCAGCGATCGCAGGCGCTACTTGGGTTCAAGGCGAGGAAGTCTCTAAGCTAGATAAAGCAGGTGAACTATACATCGTAGAATGCTGGGCAACATGGTGTGGACCATGTGTAGCTATGATTCCTCACATGAACGATCTTCATAAGAGCTACGGAGACAAAGGTCTCACTATCGTAGGAATGAACGTCTGGGAAGACGGCCTCGATAAAGTAAAAGGATTTGTAAAAGAAAAAGGTGAAGGAATGAGCTATCGTATTGCTTACTCTGGCGGTCAGAAAAGCACATTCGCTGACACATGGCTCACACCTTCTGGAACTAAAGGGATTCCTACAGCATTCGCTGTAAAAGACGGTAAGATCATCTACATCGGTCACCCATCTGATCTTGAAGAAGACGTAGTCAAGCAGATGATGGGCAAAGATTTCGACGCTGCTAAGTTCGCTAAAGAGCAAGAAGCTAAGAAAGAAGCTGAAAAAGCATTCCACGCTAAGCTCCGCCCACTCATGCAGGCTCAAGACTGGGCAGCTGTTAAGACTCTCGCGACCACTGATCCTTTGACTAAAGGTAAGGACCTCGGTCTAAGACTTCTCATCCACGCTAACACAGCAACTAACGATTGGGACGCACTTTCAGCTCTAGCTACTGAAGTTAAAGCAGGAAAATTCGGTGAAAAGGCAACAGCAAACTCACTTGTCGTAACATTCCTAGACGCTAAGACTGATGATAAAGTGAAGGCATTTGCTACTAAACTTATCCCAATGCTTGATACAAAAGCTCTCTCAGAGTCTGAAGACGTAATGCAGAGAATGGGTTACGCTCGTGCTCTATTCATCACAGGCAAAGCAGAAGAGTCTCAGAAAGCAATCACTTCTGTTGTCGCTTTCATCAATGAAAAATACAAAGGTAACAAAGGTGCTGAGGAGTTTGCTACTAAGCTAGCTTCTATCATTGAGAAAATCAAAGGTGGATCATTCCCACCAATGTCAGAACTTCGATAGTCGCTCCTAGACAATATTAAAAAATTCATTTCATATTAATTGAGTTATAGCTAAAGGATGTGAGCCTCACGGTTCACATCCTTTTTTTATTTTTTATCATCTTAGTTTTTGACATTTCTCAGAAAAGATACAGCATGCGCACGCATTTGATGCCTCACATGCCGGTGTGGCGGAATTGGTAGACGCGTTCGATTCAAAATCGAATTCCTATGGAGTGCGGGTTCGATTCCCGCCGCCGGTATTTTTCTATAAATGATAATAATTATCGTTTGATTTTATAGCGATTAGTGCGAGTATTCAGATGTAGCTGATCTCAACAATCAGCCAGTAGTTTCAAACTACGCCACAGCTAATGTGGGGGCGTTTTGGTTTCGACTGGATGTTGGAAGGATAGGTCGCATGTAGAGGTTGATCGGCTGGCCTCTTAAAAAGCCGTTCAAAAAAATAATTGCAGACTCTAACGAGCTAGCACTTGCTGCTTAATTGCCGCAAACGCCGCCGCCTGATCGTTCACGTAAGGTCGCCGCGAAAAACTAGTGAACTGGCCATGATCTCGGGTTTCCGGAGAGATTGGTAAGACTAAACAGGAAAATCGAGAAGGCGTAAGTTGTTAGCATGCGATCGCCTCTCTAAACAAAAGTTGCTAACTAAACATGTAGAAGCTTACTTGAAAGGCATTTAGGACACGGGTTCGACCCCCGTCGCCTCCACCAGCTATGAAGGCTCAGACTAACCATCTGAGCCTTTATGGTGTCTGGGTGATTAGGTTTTAGGTTTTAGGTTTTAGGTTTCAACGTGCACCCACATTTCTCCTTTGGCTGAATGCCAAATTTATACCAGACGGGGGAAAGGAGCATAGCGACGCATCCCCCGATCTCTACACCAAACCCAGCGTTCGCTGAAAGTGAACTTTATGCTGTAATTGTTTCTGGAACATCCAAAACTGAATCCAATTCTCCTGCCCTTCTCTTTTTTAGCCATTTCTTAAGATTTGTCTTCCCAATTTCCACTTAGAATTGTTTCTTAAGTGCAGACGATATGAGCAATTCTGAATTCCCATTTAAACGAGTAGTTCTCAAGCTTAGCGGTGAAGCGCTGCGTGAGGTAGGTAGCCAAGACAATATTTCACCGGAGATTGTTGAGCGTATAGCGAAAGAAATCACCGCTGCACATAAAGAAGGTGTAGAAATAGCCATCGTAGTAGGTGGCGGAAACTTCTGGAGAGGTGCTAGTGCTAGTGCTCGTGGCATGGACCGTGCTACTGCCGACTACGTAGGTATGATGGCGACAGTCATGAATGCTCTCGCTGTCCAAAGTGCTATCGAGGCTGAAGGCGTCAACTGTATCGTGCAAAGTGCGATCGAGATGAAAAACGTTGCAGAGCCATTCATCCGCAGAAAGGCATCACGTCAACTCGGTGAAAACTACGTAGTAATCTTCGCTGCTGGAACAGGTAGCCCATTCTTCTCTACTGATACTACTGCAGCGCTTAGAGCGAGCGAAATGTCAGCCAATGCGATTCTCAAAGCCACGATGGTAGACGGAGTTTACAACGCAGACCCTAAGAAAGACCCAACTGCTGTGAAGTATGAAACAATCGATTTTGAGACCTGCATCAACGATCAGCTCGGTGTGATGGACTCAACCGCATTCTCACTCTGCATGGACAATAACATCCCGATCATGGTGTTTGATCTTAACGTCCCAGGTAACATTACTAAAGCTATCCTCGGTGAGAAAATCGGCACAGTGGTCAGCAACTAATTTTTAATTTAAAACATCTAAACCAAGTAATAATATGGAACCAACACAAGCAATATCAGAAATGGAAATGGCTATGGAACAAGCCGTGGAATATATGGGTAAAGAGTTCGCATCAGTGCGCACAGGTAAGGCATCACCAGCGCTCGTAGAGAATGTGAATGTAGAAGTGAAAGCTTACGGCAGCAAAATGAAACTCCGTGATCTAGCTATCATTACTACTCCTGAGCCACGCCAGATCGTGATCCAACCACACGACCCTAGCACCGCTGATGATATCGACCGTGCGATCCGTGAAGCTCAACTCGGCTTCAACCCAGTAAACGAAGGCAAGCGTCTCCGTCTACCAATCCCAGAACTGAACGAAGAACGCCGCCAGGAAATGGTAAAGCGTGTCCGCACCATCAGTGAAGAATCTAAAGTAAGAATCCGTGGCTGCCGTAAAGATGCAATGGATGCAGGCAAGAAAATGAAGAGCGAGAAAGTTCTTACTGATGACTCTGCAAGAGACTTTGAAGGAGAAGTGCAGGATATTACTAATAAATACACTAAGAAGATCGACGAAGAATCAGCTTCTAAAGAAAAAGAAGTAATGACAGTTTGATTTGTAAATAACTGGAATAAACAATCTTCAATCTACTCTAAGAAATATGGAAAATGTAATTATTATCGGCACTGGACCTGCCGGCTACACCGCTGCTATCTACTCTGCACGTGCTGATCTATCACCACTCATTCTCACTGGCTCACAGCCAGGAGGCCAACTTACTACGACTACAGACGTAGAGAACTTCCCAGGATTCCCAGACGGTATCATGGGGCCTGAGCTCATGGTTAAAATGCAGCAACAGGCTGAGCGCTTTGGCACTCGTGTCGAAAATGGTATCTCTGTCACTAAACTAGAGCAAAATGCTGACAAGACATTCACCATTCATGCTCACAATGTGTTCTCACCTGATGACAAGAAGACTTATCAAACCAAGACTGTAATCATCGCATCTGGTGCTTCTGCTCGCTATCTAGGTCTCCCAGGAGAAATGGATCTCGTGAAGTCTGGAGCTGGTCTCACTGCATGTGCTACATGTGATGGAGCATTCTACAGAGATGTTCCTGTCTGTGTGGTAGGTGGTGGAGACTCCGCTGCGGAAGAGGCTACATTCCTTACTAAGTTTGCTAGCAAGGTCTACCTCATCCACCGACGCGATGAGTTACGTGCTTCTAAAATCATGGCTAACAGAGCTCTCGCAAACGAGAAAATCGAACCAGTTTGGAACTCAGGAATCACTGAGTATCTACTCGACGACAACAAGCGTATCCGTGGTGTTAAACTCGAAAGCACAGTTGACGGTTCAACATCTGAGCTAGAGCTAGAAGGTGTCTTCATGGCAATCGGTCACACTCCGAACACAGACTTTATCGATACAGCCTTAGTTGATCTTGACGAATCAGGATATATCCTACAGATCCCTGGTAAGACAGCGACTAAGACTCCTGGGATCTATGCCGCTGGTGATGTAGCTGACACAGTTTACCGTCAGGGCATCACTGCTGCTGGACAAGGCTGTGCAGCGTCTCTAGAAGCTGAACACTATCTTGCTAATCTCGAAGGATAAGCAATTCACAGTATCAAAATTTTTAGGCCTCAGCTAGTGATCTAGCTGAGGCTTTTTTATGTTATGCCATTTGGCTAGTTAGAGTGAAGGTATAGCCACACAATATGGGGCATGTCGAAATCCTTATTCTTGCGTGTTTATAAAATTGCCGTAAAGTTGGGACATGAAAAGATTCACCATTATTTTTACAGCTCTCATTCTATGCGTATCAAACGTAGTAATGGCTCAGAAGATGACTCGGAAGATGGAGTCAGCAGCCGAAAAGTATGTTAAAGCTTGGGTCAGAGCCGATCCCGGTATGTCCGAAGGAAAGCGCAGTTCTGAAGCGAGAGAGGAAGCTATGAAGATTCTTAAGGGGCGTAAAGTTTTAGAAGTAGACGCTGCGACTGAAAAGAAGCTTAAGAAGCGTGAAGAAGTGGTCTCAGATGCTCAGCTGAATTCTGGCTTGGACGGAATCAAAGAGCTAAAAGATAAAGAAACTGATCTGCTCAGAACTTTAGTGGCAAGTGGTAAGCTTAAAGGTGAGCCTAGATTACTGATTCACAGACTTATAAGTTTCAAAAATAATGAGCTTAAAAAAGCTAAGGCTCAAGAACTCTCGGACGCTAGAGCTGCTCGGGAAGATGCGCTTAGAGATCTCTACAAGCATTTTAAAAGTAGAAGCGCGGAACTAAATAAACCACCTATAAATTCAACAGAATTAGCACTTCCTGAGGAGCTTGTGAAATTTAATGAAGATACTGATTGGCTCTTTCTTGGTGGGCCTCTCCGCAAATACACCACTAAGAAAGGCAGACTTGTCTTTATTGAGCCAGTTGGTGATGCAGAGGGCAAAGCATTTGCAATTACTGATTTAGGAAATGTAGTCACTCTTGATGCTACTATTTATCTGAAAAAAGTCTTAGAAAACGAAGCTAAATTAAACAAATTGCCTCAGCCGACTCCAGCTGATGAGAAAAAAGAAGCTAATAAAAACGACCCAAGTGTAGCAGATGAATACGATGCTAAAGTAGGGACTCAACTACGTAAAATGCTTCAATTAGTAGCTAAGAACAGTAAAGATAATCGTAAAATGGCAAGGACTCTCGCTGAAGTGGGAATTGTAGGTGATGATGCGGTATCTGTCTCTAAAGATGGTTCTCAAAAAGCAAAATGGCATTTTCTAGGTGATAGGGTGAAAGCTGATGTAGGAAATGGAAAATTTGTTATCATCATCGCTCCGTTTGTTGGTTCCGATGGAAGCCATCTCGCTGTATTGAACGATGGGGTATTAGCTCGACTTAAGCCTGCTCAAGTGAAGCAAATTACAGATGCATTAGAACAAGCGCCTAAACCAACTCCTAAACCTCCTAAGAAAAAGGATAATAAAGAGGAAGACTTCGTCCCTCAGTAAGCGCCACTACAATAACGCTATTGATTGAGCCAGCACCTCATCGTAACTACAGTCTTCCAGTAATCCAAAACTAGGATGCTTGTAGAGGTAGAAGTGCCGATTATAGGGCGTAGGAATACCGCATAGGAAACGCGTGAGTTTCTGCGGTGTGTTTAGTCTACGTCCCTTTTTTACTAGTAGTGCTTGGATTTCTTCTAAGTGCTGCTCATTGATTTCCGTTTCTTTCTTACGAGGTAGTTTTCGTGGTCGGAACTCTTCAAGACATGATGAGCATTTCCCGCAAGCCTTGTTGCGCTTAGCAGGAGGCACACTGAACCATTTTTCAAACTGCGCCGGAATACAGGCTTTAGTCGTTGCTATCCGTAACACTTCTTTCAGCCGTTCTTCTCCATCGGCTAGTTGCTGTTGGTGATACTCGTAGAGTTTCTGTGAAATTTCACGAAGCTCATCTTTACTGACGTTTTTGAGTATTTTATAATGCTTTCTCCAGCCAGAAAACCTCACTCGGTATTCTCCTGATTGCTTGATGTCCTCCAGTGTCTGATAGAGCTTCTCAGGTGCTATATTAAAATCCTCTCTGCTCTGTTCTAAATCATAACGATAGTATTCTTGCTTAGGACCTTCGCTGTTCTTAATGATGTATTCCAGTGCTTTTCTATGCGATTTAGGATAATCATTCAGATCGAAGCTTCTACCAAATATCTGCCACATCGTCACATAGCGCCAACTAGTGTGACTGTAGCGAATCAGCTTTGTTAGCTCTAGCTTAGCCAATAAAACATCCAGTGTAGAACTCAGTATCTCTAGATCCACTCTAGTCTTATAGGGCTGAATGGCTGCCGTTTTTCCCTGTGATGAAATAGTATCTAACAAGCTCCTAATCGTCGATTCCTTCAGCTCCCGTGCTCGTATGAAATTAGTCAGCGGGATGATGTCATCACCACAAGCCAAGAGATAAGCGTGAGCATCCAAACCGTCTCGTCCAGCTCTGCCACTCTCTTGTAGCCAGCCTTCTGGGGACTTAGGTAAATGATAGTGAATGATGCTGCGAATGTTAGATTTATCGACACCCATACCAAACGCTATCGTAGCTACGATCACATCTACCTCATCATTGATAAAAGCGTCCTGAACCTTCTTCCGAGGATCATTAGACATTCCCGCATGATACGAACGAGCATTGAAACCCTGCTTACTCAGTTTACCTGCGATTTCCTCACACTGCTCCTGCCTCATCGCATACACCACTGCTGGCAGGTGATTTGGTTTTGAAAGCAGCGACACTAGTTGATTGTCTCGCACTTCACTCAGGCAAGGCAGCACATGATAACTGAGGTTGTCACGGGTAGGTGAGATCGCAATGTGCTCAGCTACTTTCACCTTAAATGCTTTGCGGATATCTGATGCTACTTTCCTCGTAGCCGTCGCTGTTAGAGCTAGTAGAGCATGAGGTTTGAGTGATCGGCAGAGCAGGGGTAGCGACAGATAAGAAGGGCGAAAACTATGTCCCCATTCAGAATAACAATGTGCTTCATCAATAGCGATCACGCTGATTTGGATACTCTTTAAAACATCCAACAAATCTTTAGAAGCCAAGGTCTCGGGCGATGTGTAAACGAGCTTAACCTCACCATCCGCTATGCTAGCCAGATTCTCAATACGTTGTTTATCAGTTAATGTAGAATCAATCTGACTAACAGCGATTCCTTGTGAATCCAGCTTCTGCACTTGATCACGGATCAATGAGAGCAGGGGGGAGACAACGATGACTGTGCCTGGTAATAGAAAAGCAGGAAGCTGAAATGTTAGAGATTTACCAGATCCAGTCGGCAATGTAGCCAGTGTATTCTTACCAGCCAGCAGATTCTCGATGACTTCTAGCTGAGCAGGTCGAAATTCTGTGAGCCCAAAGTGCTTTTCGAGAGCCTCAAGGGGAGAAATGATCATTATAAAATGCTAAACGATTAAGTCATTTTCTCTTTAGAAAAAGTGATGATCAAATGCACTTCGCCATTTTCTTTTCCAGTTCCTAGGTAGATGAATCCATCATTAGTTTGCCACTCATGGGAAAAGCGAATTCCGCCATTTTTGAGAAGACTAGCATTAGGATATTCACCCGCATTCTGAGTTTTACCGTGGATGCTAGAGAGTAGCTGGATCGCACTATTCCATAAGCTTTTCAGCTGAGTGTTATAGCTTGCAGTATTATAAGCAGTGGATCTAAACGTAAGTTCATCAAGCGAGTCCGCATCCGACCAGTTAAAGTAGAGAAGGAATTTCTTACCTTTAAGAGCATTCACAGTCTTAAAGCTGCCATTGAGACCCACACGAGTCAGCATTGTCGGAGGAACCTCAGATTTCACCACTTGGCTCTTTTGTAGCTTCTTGGTCACATCATCTCTGCCGTCTCCAAAGTTTATACCAGAAATAAGTAAGTCAGCTTGAGCTAAGCAAACTGTGAAGAAGAATAATGCGATACCAATGAATTTCATGACTTCCTAATTTATAAACCATTCACTATGGGATTGGCAATACATCTATCGAACATGACATCATTTTGTTTTACTAGCGCACAGAATCCTTTAGAAAAACCTCATGGAAATAATGCGTGAAGATGTAGCCGACATTTTAGAAGAGATAGCTCTCTTGTTAGAGCTGAAAGGAGAGAATGTCTTCAAGACGAGAGCCTATAAAAATGGTGCTGAAGTCATGCGTAATGCAGAAGAAGATGTCCTCCAGTTAGCTAGAGACAATAAGCTAGGCGAACTCAAAGGCTTCGGTAAAGCACTCCAAGAAAAAGTCTCAGAGCTCGTCCAAACAGGTAAGATGACCTACTACGAAAACCTCCGCGGCGAATTTCCTCCGGGACTCTTTGACCTATTCGATCTCTCAGGCCTTGGCCCCAAAAAGATCAAAGCCCTCTACGATAAACTCAATGTAGACTCTATACCAGCGCTCAAAGAAGTCTGTGAGTCTGGTAAAGTAGCCGAACTCAGTGGATTCGGAGCCAAAACAGTCGATAAGATTCTCGAAGCCATCGAACTCAAGGAAAAGTTCGCTAGCCATTTCCGACTAGGCAGTGTCGCTGTCATGGCAGAAACATTGTTAGACTATGTTAGAGCGCATCCAGCCACACTCAGATGCACGCATGCAGGATCCTATAGACGCTCAAAAGAAATCCTTCACGATATCGACATCCTCGTAGCCACCGATAAACCAGCAGAACTCACCAAGTTTTTCTCTGAGCTAGATGAAGTAGAATCCATCATCGTCTGTGGCGACACCAAAGCATCAATAAGACTAGACCACGGCCTCCAATGTGATCTCAGAGCCGTCTCAAATGCCGCTTACCCCTTCGCTCTCCAATATTTCAGCGGTAGCAAAGAGCACAACGTAGAAATGCGCCGCAGAGCCAAGACCAAAGGCTGGTCGCTCAACGAATACGATTTCCAAGGCGAAGACACATCCATCGAACTTCCAGAAGTAAACGAAGAAGCTGATATCTACCGAGCTCTAGGACTCGACTTCATCCCACCAGAACTACGTGAGAATAGAGGTGAATTTGAAGCCGCGGAGCAGGGGGCGATACCAAAATTAATCGAACTAGAAAACCTACGCGGAACATTCCATAATCACACCACCGCATCTGACGGTAGAAACTCTCTGCAAGAAATGGCGGATGCAGCAGTAGAGCTAGGTTTAGAATACCTCGGAATCGCTGATCACAGTAAATCATCATTCCAAGCCAATGGACTCTATGCCGACAGATTACTCAGGCAAGTCGAAGAAATCGCTAAGCTGAACCAGCAGTGGGACGGAAAATTCAGAATACTAGCAGGCTCAGAAGTGGATATACTAAAAGACGGTAGCCTAGATTTCCCAGATGATGTCCTCAAGGAGCTCGACTACTGCGTAGCCTCAGTCCACAACGCCTTCACACTTCCAGAAGACGAAATGACTGCCAGAATCATCCGTGCGATGGAAAACGAACACGTCACCATGCTCGGCCATCTAACAGGACGTCTACTTCTCAAGCGCAATCCCTACCAAGTCAACGTCGATAAAATCATCGACTGCGCCGCAGAGACAGGAACAATCATCGAGCTAAACTGCAACCCAATGCGACTCGACATGGACTGGCGTCATTGGCGCAAGGCCAAAGAGAAGGGAGTCAAATGCTCGATCAATCCAGATGCCCACAAGATCGATCAGCTTCAATTCCTATCCTACGGAGTCCGACTAGCTAGAAAAGGCTGGCTCACTAAAGACGACGTCGTCAATACCAAAAATCTCACTGAAATCGAAACCTTACTCAATTTACAGTCATGCAAATAGAAACTCTAGAAGTCAGAACCAGCTCAAAGCCTGGCCACGTCACTAGCCAAGAAGGGGAGTTGTTAGAAATTCCAGTAGGCTGGGCATTATTACCTCCTGGCGATGCAGCCCTCAGCCGAAGAATCAAAAAAGACGGCCCAACATGGACAGTCAAAGAACCGAAAGGCAGAAAGATGTTCTCCCGTGGCATCTACGCCCCTGCAGGACGAATAGATGCTCTAAGACAAGAGCTACTGATCGAACGTGACGACCCCAGCTATCAGAAAAAACTTGATGCCGGCAGAGCTCGTAGAGAAAAGGAACAAGAGATCTACAAAAAGGAGTTCTGGAAAGCCATTATAGACTTCCTAGCATTCCACCCAGATGTCGAAGACCTAGCCACTGACATGGCATCACGCATCACAGATCATGCTGTCCCAGTAGGTAGCGGAACCGTCGCTAGAACCCAGCGAATCCCTATCGAAAAGAGAGCCGAAGCCGCCACCATCGCATGGATGCGCCACCAAACTACCGCCTACGATGACATGACTATCCCACGCGAAAAAGGCAAACGCAGAGAAGTTCGCAAAATGCTAGCCCAGCGCTCAAAAAAACTCCTAGAACGCTACCGAAACGGCAGCGCCGACCTAGAGACATGTCCGCTATATAAGGTGTTGAGCGACTTTTAAGTTGTCAGTAGCACGGAGCACGGAGCACGGAGCAGTCCTGGAGGGACGACATGTTCAAAGCCTAGGACTTCAGTCCTAGGTCGGGATATAGAAGAGCAAAAAGCCCTGAAAGTGGCGACATAAGCCCATCAACCAAGTTCCGCTCCAACAAGCCAGTTCCGTGCCTTCCGTGCTTTCCGTGGTCAAAAAAATTCAACAACCCAAGCCCATCGTGCACCACTCCATAACCCGTGGTCAAAAAAGCTGCAGCAACCTACTTACTCTTTTGCAAAGCCTTCTCAGACCTCAAAAACACCAACTCACTATCCGTGCTATCAGCCTTACTGAATTTATATCCAGCTGTCTTAAACTTCTTCAACTCAGACACATCCACAATCTCATTGCGAACAATGTAATCCGCCATCATCCCACGTGCTTTCTTGGCATAGAATGAAATGATCTTATACTTACCACTCTTCTCATCCTTAAACACAGGGGTAATCAGCTCTCCATCCAGCTTAGCCTTCTTTACCGATGAAAAATACTCGTTAGAAGCCAGATTCACCACAATATCCCCACCACTCTTTTTCAAGTCTTGGTTCAGTTGCTTAGTGATCGACTCACCCCAAAACTCATAGAGATTCTTACCACGCGTATTATCCAGCTTCGTTCCCATTTCCAGACGATAAGGCTGCATCAGATCCAGCGGTCTCAGCACACCATAAAGCCCAGACAGAATACGAATCTGCTTCTGTGCCGAGTTAAACTCAGCAGTCTTCCACTTAGCGAGCTCCAGCCCCTGATAAACATCACCCGTAAAAGCAAACAAAGCCTGACGACTATTCTCTGGTGTGAAATCCTTCTCCCAAGAAGTGTATCTCTCAGCATTCAGATCCGCTAGCTTATCACTAATCGACATCAGCTTACCAAGCTGCGCTGGAGACATCTTACGCAGTTGATCCACTAAAACTTCAGAATCATCCAGAAAACGAGGAAGCGTATTCTTCTTCGTTGGGAGAGGGGACTTGTAGTCGAGTGACTTCGCTGGAGACAGTAGAATGAGCATGAAGCCAATCTTCATTCAGCACAGGCATTTTGCAAGGAAGAATCCTGAAAAATAATAAGTCCTATAAGCCTCATAAGATCTATCCCAGCAACCAGGCCTCAGCCAACAATAAAACAGCCACTAGGAAATAAATCCTAGTGGCTATCTTAATAAGTATTGTTATTAGTCTGACTAATTACGCATGCTTTTTAACGAGTGCGTCTTTAGCTAGCTCAACGATAACGTTGAATGCAGTGATGTCGTTGACCGCTAGGTCAGCGAGGATCTTGCGATCCACATCGATGCTTGCTGCTTTAACACCTTCCATGAAGCGTGAGTAAGTGAGCTGCTGCGCACGTGATGCAGCGGAAATTCGCTGGATCCAGAGGCGGCGGAATGCTCCCTTACGCTTTTTGCGGTCACGGTATTCGTATTGACGTGCTTTGAAAACAGCGTCTTTCGCGTAGCGATATAGCTTTGAACGGAAACCACGGAAACCTTTCGCACGGAGAAGAATTCTCTTGCGACGAGCTCGTGATGCCGGACTGTTTGTTGCTCTTGGCATTGTTCTATTTTTCTTTAACGGACTGTTTTTATCCTATCTCCCACAGTCTCGTCCATTGTATTCCGGCTGGGCCGGAAAGGCTGTGTAGAGTCTACTCGAATCGCGAGTAGGGGCGCCGGGCGAGTTGCCTAGCTTCTTAGTGCACTGATATTAGTAAGTTACTTCGTTTTCAAGATTAGTGGAAAGGCAATGAAGCCTTTACTCTCTTGATGTCCGCGTCGGAGACAAGTGTCGCTTTCCCGAGGGAACGCTTACGCTTGCTGCTCTTCTTTTGCATGAGGTGACGAGCACCTTGCTTGCGGCGTAGTATCTTACCAGTTCCAGTTACCTTGAAGCGCTTAGCTACTGCCTTACGTGTCTTGGCTTTACCTGATGTTCTGGCCATAGGAGGCGGAAGCTAAGAGGATTCCATAGAATATCAAGCTAAATATCATCTGATTCACACATTTTCTCAGTTTTATTCAAAATTAAGTTGAAGCCCACATCATATAAGTGTTCCTTAGCCGCACTATGAGCGATATTTCAGATATTAAAATTACCGTAAAAACTTCTAAAGGCGACATCAAAATAACAATGTTCGCACACGACGCACAGGTCACCTGCGCAAGTTTCCTCAACCTAGCAAGCCGTGGCTTCTACGATGGAATCAAATTCCACCGCGTCATCCCAGACTTCATGATCCAAGGAGGAGATCCTACAGGTTCAGGAATGGGTGGCCCAGGCTACAAATTCGAATGCGAATGTAAGCCACACCTTAAGCACGACAAGCCAGGCATTCTTTCAATGGCGAACTCAGGACCTAATACAAATGGCTCACAGTTCTTCATCACCCACGTCCCTACACCTCACCTAAACGGAAAGCACACAGTTTTCGGTGCAGTAACAGAAGGCCAGGACGTAGTTGACTCAATCGTAGGTGGAGACAAAATCCAAAGCATCGAGATCCATGACGACACAGCAACACTCTTCGCAGCTCAAGCTGACCGCATCATTGAGTGGAATAGCAAACTAAGCTAAATTTCTAAAACTAGCTCATTTTATTATAAATGAGCTAGTTGTGAATTGGCTGCGAAAAAAGTTTCATTTTTAAGCAAAGATTTTCTTGCCATTCTTAGAAAATAGCTTAGAAAGCCGTCGCAGTCAACACGACTCACCACTCAGCTCGGGTGGCGGAATTGGTAGACGCGCCAGACTAAGGATCTGGTGTCCATTGCGGACGTGGGGGTTCGACTCCCC
>CAKZNV010000155.1 GCA_937132085.1 uncultured Rubritalea sp.
GGGAGTAGCTCAGCTTGGTAGAGCGCTGCGTTTGGGACGCAGATGTCGCAGGTTCGAATCCTGTCTCCCCGACCATTTTATGGCCGCCATTTCCGCAAGGGATGGCGGCCTTATTCTTTATATGACAAGGGGTTTCGTGGCTTGTCGCTTCCATTTTGGTTGAGCCCGATTGTGACAGGAAATGACAGCCAAAGACTATATTTTGTGTCCCTACGTGTGTCCCAATTTCATCTTTCTCAGGTGTGTCTTCAAATGGCTCTTCGATCCAATCGAGGTCTTGCACGGCGTCAAATGTCGGAAGATGGCTCACATCGGTGTATAAATTCGCTGTAAGACGTGGATCGCTGTGCCGCATAAGTTCTTGCGTCAAACGCTGTGAAACGCCGTGACGGGCTAGTTTTGTAGCAAAGGTGTAGCGAAATGAATGGAAGTCGAGCTTGCGACCAGTCTCGTCGATGGTCTCGATACCCGCCTCTCTTCTGTGACGCTGGAATCTGCGGTCAGGATTTTTGTAGTGAGGAAAGATGAAATCCATCTTCTCAGCTCCCGCTTTTGCTTTGTTAAACTCTGCAACGAGCTGTGGGTGCAATGGCACAATAGCCTGTTCCCTATTCTTCGTCAGATGGGCGGGAACATGGATATGAGGTTGCTTGTGATCGAGAAGAGCATTTGCCCACACGAGTCCAGAAAGTTCTCCGAGACGGAGCCCTGTGTAAACTGCGGTGAGGTATAAAAGTTTGTAGTCCTGCGAGACGACTAGCAGTCTCTTAAATTCCTCGTCGGTGATCGCTCTACGTTTTTGTTGCTTGCCTCTGAGGTCTACTTTTTCCACCAGTTTGAGAGGTTGATGAGCGGTTCTGCCGTGTTTCTCCATCCAGTTCAGGAAAGCATTCATCGCATTGAGATACTCATTGAGCGTTTTTGGTGCCAATGTCTGCTTGGATCTCCAGAGAATGAAGTCGTCTGCTTTGATGTCCTGCATCAGCTTCCAGCTACATTCTTTGAGGAGCCTATTGATGTTACTATTCACGCCTTTGCAGTAGCGTTCGTCTCTTCCCTTGATACGAAGATCACCCATGAACTCTTCGACGTGATCTACGAGAGTCCGATCAGCGGATTCTCTTTGGAGCTTAGGGGCAATGATTCCTGCCTTCTCCATTTCCTTTTCCTTCACAATCGCCGCCAATCTTTGCTCAGCGACTTGCTTATCGGTAGTCTTGAGAGCAACGACAGTGACGTTAAAATCACCATCGAGGCGATACTTCCCTGAATAGAATCTATCGTTTACGGTCTTTCCGTTCTTCTTTCTTTTTCTTTTAAATACGTGGCAGATCATCTTCTCTTCTCCTTTAGTTTTTGGATTAAGGTGGCGAGGTCTGATTCTAACAATCTTGATGCTCCTCCCACTTTGATTGGCTGAGGTAAATCACCTCGTGCGATCAGGCGATACACGGCACGAGTTGATAATGATAGCCTAGTCCCCACCTCAGCTAATGTCAAAAGGGTTTCTGGCTGTTGGTTTTCGTTGATCATAATAGTGTTTAGATTTGGGGTTGATTATTCTCTAACTTCCTAAGCTCCATGCTCGATGATGTGCTCAATGTCGCGTTCTCTGAATCGAACGGACATTCCGAGGAATACTTTTTCGAGCATTCCTCGTGAGACCATTCGGTCGAGGGTTCTGAGTGACACACAGAGTCTCTCTGCTGCCATTTTGCGGGTGATTAGTCTTTCTCTCTTTGGTGGTATGTTTGGCTCAATTTGCATAGTTTTGTCTCCTTTCATAGAGCCATACGCCGACACCTACTTCCCTATCCGAGTGAATTGAAATTTTGTTAAAAATTTGCAATCGTTCGAGAATCCATAGACTAATAGATGTTTATCTGTCTAGCCGTCTCGACGTATGATCAAAGTATCTAAGAATTTGAAGAAGACCTCTTCAGTGTCGTCTAAGTGAACTCCACCTGAGCTTCACCAGACCAAAGCGAATGTTGTTAAGCCTGATGCCAGTCAAAAAGTGTCGCTCACGATTAAGCTCTCCCCTGAGCAACGTAAGGAGTATCGAACCTATGCTGCGGAGCGTGATCTTCAGCTCAATCAACTCTTTGAGGAGATGTTTGAGGCGTATCGACGTTCGCACGGCTAGACGTCTAGCCTTCCAGCTGTCGGGCTGGCAAGGTGTTTGTCTGGCTCACTGTATAGCTGGCGAGATGTCGAGAAAGCTCGACGTTTGGAATGGTTTCCGTTTCGCTGTCTTGCCATCTACCTGTCTAGGTGGTTCGACGGCTGTATTTATAAAATGAACTTATGTGACTTATTATAGGAGTAGTCTCTCAAAAGGGAGGTGTGAGTAAATCAACGCTGGCGAGGCTTTTGGCTCGCGAGTTTGCGGTGATTGGTTGGGGTGTGAAAATTGCTGACATGGATATCAGCCAGGGAACAAGTTTCAACTGGGCGTCGAGACGTCTGCAAAATCATATTCATCCAGAAATCCCAGTTCAACAATACGGAAGTGTCTCAAAGGCTCTGGCTGAAGCAGAGAGTCTGGATCTTCTTGTTTTTGATGGTGCACCTCATAGCACAGCTGGAACCAAGGAGATTGCAAAATCAAGTGATATGGTAGTGATTCCAACATGACTTACTCTTGATGACCTAGAGCCAGCGGTGCTTCTTGCTCATGAACTGGTGAAGAGCTGAGTCGAGAGAAAGAAAATCGTGCTCACACTCACACGAACAGGGGAGAGTGCGAGTGAGCTTCAGGAGGCGAGAGACTATCTAGATCAAACTCCGTATTTTGTGCTTGGAGCTGATTTACCAGAAAAGACAGCGTATAGAAAAGCATCAGACAAGGGGCTAGCCCTGAGTGAAACCTCATTTCCTACGCTTCGAGAGCGAGCTGCAAAGGTGGCTCAGGAGTTGGTGGATCGAGTAGAAAATATAGCAGATTAACCCGTGAAGTGAAATTACAGAGTGGCGAGTTTCACCACTCTGTTCATACTCAACTAATATGTCTTAAAAATAGTCAGAAAACACCTCTTCAAAGTCAGTGTCAGGATCATTGTATTTACGCACGGTCTCTAGCCATTGATTCTTTTCTTCTTTGAGCATTTGTAAAAAATCATTGTGATCCTCTGTTGATAAGGCTTCTGTTTCATGGAGCCATCCGTAGAATTTCTTAAAGCTCGTGATATATTCTTTGATCGCAGCTTCAGATGACCACATGCACTTACGAATAAACCATGAGCCGAGGAAGCCACTAATGGAAAGAGAGGCTTGATCTACAGTGACCTCATCATCGCTATAATTTGCGACATAGTCATTTCCGTAGAAGGCAATATTTGAGCAGTGCTTCTCGATGGTTTTCTTAGAGAGCTTTTTGATTTGTAAATGTTCTGCAAATTTACCGATCACTGTCTCATTGGCTGAGCTGATACGGTTCAGCATCGCTTCGTAGTCGTCTTCCTCCTCATCAGGGCTCACAGAGACCTGTTCGTTAGTCTTTGGATTGAATGCTACCACGTTTTTTGGCTCGTCCTCATCTTCTGAGCTATCCCATTCATCTTCATGGTCTGGATATTGCGCTGGGAGTTCTCCTTTGACTTCTAGGATTTCAGGCTTTCTCTTCCGACTTTTTGTTGTCTCAATCTTCTCGCAAGTGACGTGGAACATCCAGTCGTCTCCATAGTCGAAATGGAAGAGTAGAGTTTCATCTTCTGAAAAAACAGTGTTTACCTCCGTGTTCTCTACACCTTTATCGTGATCAACGAAAGCTTCTCCTTGGTCGGCGAAAAGAGTAAATTCCTTCTGTTGGTTTGGTGTGTGAGGCCTTGAGAGACCGCTATGGAATCCGAATGCGTGGTCTAAATCAAAGCCGATCGATTCAAGTAGAATGTCAGCAAGTTCCAATAGTGAGGCCGTCTCGATGACACGCACCGTGGTGGAGGTTTTATTGTATTTTAGTCTGAAAGTGTAGTGAGTCATTTGTGGGACGAATTTCACACCAGCTACTTGCTTTTGACCAGTGAGAATAATGTCAGAATGAAATTCTTAATAATTCACCCTCTTTACGGGACTGTTTTCTACGTCTACCTTTGAGTGGTTGTAGAGGGCTGTAGTGGAGATGTCGGAGTGTCCTACTGTTTGAGCTACTAGCTCAATAGGAGCACCGTTCTTGAGGGCTTTGGTGATGAAGGTGGCACGTAGTGCATGGGGAGTGACGCTGATTCACTCCTTTTTTCCGTGGTCGCGGATGATGTTGTAGATTTGTTTAGTCGATAGGGGATTTGGGGTGTAGGCTTTTCCTTTCATGGATAGAAATAGGGGAGCGTCCGGCGTATCTCGATTTCCAGCCTCCTGCAAGTAGGCGAATAGAGCGGATTGCACAACGGGGTGAAGCATCACGCTAAATTTCTTCTCACGTTTTTCTCTGAAGCGAACATGTGCGACTCCTTGGTCGTAGTGAAGGTCTTTAACCTGAAGTTTATGCACTGCACCACGTCGGCATCCTTCATGAAGGAAAAGAGCTATGATCGCCTTGTCACGAAGTCACTTCGACGTCGAGACGTCTGGACTGTTGAGAAGTGCTTTGGATTCCTCATCACCGAGCGAGGGGGTGTTTCCTTGGTTTGCTCCTTCAGTATTACGCTTAACACCACTCACGGGGTTTATGTGGACTGCATTGGCATTGCAGAGGTATTGGTAAAGTGAGGAAAGAGCTGATAGCTTACGACGCATAGTAGCTGGCGAGTTTCCACGTAGTTCGAGTTCATCGGAGTAGGCGATGACGTGGCTACGCCTCACGACTCGAAGTTCTTCGAGGTCATTGAGTCCCACGAAGTCAATGAAGTCTTTGATGTCACGCTGATAGGCTCGCTTTGTATGTGGGTTCTTGAGATTAGCGAACCATTCATGCTCATCTGGAATATCAGAAAGTCACTCGAATTGATTTCGGGTGAGCGTGCGTTTCTGAAGTTCTGGGAGAAAATTGGATTTCATAGTCAGGTGTTAGGAGTCGATGAATCCATTTTACTGAGCGTGCTTTTTTCTCCAAAAGTATTTCCGATAAAATAGATTATCGGAAATGGAAGAGACCTTAAAAGGAGGCTTTATTGCCTCCCTGAATATTATTCTTCTCACTTGCCCTTGATCAATTTATTGATCTCAGGAAGTATCTTAGAAAAGACTTGGTCAAACTTAGCAACATGCTCAGCCAACCATGAAATCATTGCTTCCCACGAGTCTCGATTGAAGCCATCGAAATCTTGTTGTGTGACAATGAGGCTTACTTTTTTGTCTTCGAGCTTTCTCCAATTAAGGCTTAGACCAAGGCTTGATTCGATCTCATCTTTTCTTTCCTTAATAAGATCAAAAATTTGGTTATTTTCTTCTTTAGTAGATCGGTTGATAGAGAGTTCCACTCTAGCTTCTTTTCTAGAAAAGATCATGGCGTAGTGCATGCCGCTCACACCTGAGCCTGCATTGAGCCAATGTGCATCACTAGGGCTCACATTCTGGTATCTAGTAATACCAGCTGTTTTTAGGCCATCTAGGCACAATGCCCAAAATTCCCTTCTCAGGGTATGGCATTGAGCTTTTGCTCTTACCGTTGTCTTTTGCTCTTTCTCTTTGTCTGAAATACCCACCATGAACTCAGCTGCTTCAGGTGTAGGAATGATTTGATCAAGCGTGAGATATACTTCTTCTTTTAACTGATATGGTGTCGCTTTGAAGCATTGAATTTGAAGTCCGTTCTGGAGGAGCCAAAGCACGGTTGAAGTGACCTCTTTTCGGAAGTTGGCTGCTACAAGGATCACACGTTGGTCGTTTCCGAAGTTAAGAACCACATCAGAAAATTCCTCAATCTCAAGGAAGTCACAGATTTCTTGACGAGCATCTCCGCCTCCACAATAGCGGTTGAGATATTCTTGGAAGATGTCAGCAATGTTAGACTTTGAAAGTGAGGAGCAATACGATGCGTATTTGAGCGATTGCCATACAACATCTTTCCCAGAGTCATCCAGTTTATTTTCTATGATGACCAGCCCTCCAAGCTTGTCGATAGCCAGCAAGTCGAGGCGTTCACGCGTTTCGTCGAATCCGTCGAACTCTTTTTGGATGATGAGAAGCTCTTCACCAAGGGCTTCAGGGTAGCTAACGAGCCACTCTTGAAGATGTTCCCGTTCTCTATAGCCGAGGTCACTGAAGCGTTTTGCTTGAAGAGGTGAGATGCTGTTGGTGGTGGAGTTGACTTGATACATAGTGAGGTGGTTAGAGTGGTTTAATTAAATTTGATTTTCCTAGTTCTTTGACGGTTTTTTCAATCAGCTGCTGTGCGGGCATTGCATCCCCGTGTTTTCCTTCGAGGGTTTTCGAGGGGTTTTCTGCTATCGACTCAATCGCTTTAGTAATAAGAGCCATCCTCATTTCCCCGTCTTTATCTCCCAATTCCTCTAGTTGTTTCTTATATCCGTTGTAAGACATAGCTAAGGACTCTTTATGAGCATATTCTTGCTGAAGGCGTTGAGCCTCACTTCGCCTTCTTGAAGCAAAGACGGCAAGCCAGATTATTGGGGCAAAAATTGGTAGTTTGTAGAGGGAGTTCAAAAGAAGTGTTTGCCAGTCACTTATGTCCTTCAGGGTGATGATAGACGTTGTGACAAGTATTCCGATACATACAAAAAATAGGATGTTAGCAACTATGATAGGAGTATTGAACGAATCCTTCATGTCTTTATATGCTGTTGCGAGCCCTGCACTAGTGGCTCCAGGTAGAAGGCTTTCAATTTCGTCATTGAGGGCTTCGTATTTAGTTTTTTGTTGAGCCTCGAAGTCTTCTAAGTTCTTTTTAAGTGTGGCTAAGGCTTGTTTCGTTCCGCCCTTGTTTTCGCCAGATTCTTCGTCTAACTTTCCGAAGGTGGCTATGTGAAACTTTCTAAAATCTGTAACCTCTTTTTCGATGTCTTCTAAGGCCGTAGTAATTTTCTTTTGTTTATCAACGGCAGTAGCATGAGCCTCTTCAATGTCATCAGCCAGTGGCTCTTCCCCAGAGATAACTTTCTCATGAATAGCTGAAATAGCACCAGACTCCTCTTCGGCGGTCGTTTTGAAACTGGCTATTTCATCTTTTATCCCTTCATGTTCTTCATCACCAAATACTTCATGATAGTATCCATTTACCGCCTCTAAAGACTCGTTACTTTCTGTCTTTAACTCACCACAATCATCCTTAATTTTTTCAATGTCGGTAAGTGTAGTCGATGCTTTCTCTTGGAATGATTCAACGTATTCTTCTGCTACTTTCGCGTATGCGGTTGCCGCTCTTTT
>CAKZNV010000156.1 GCA_937132085.1 uncultured Rubritalea sp.
GGCAAACTATCGATGCTTCTCCCACTGGGTCGAGCTATAGCGGAGTGCTGGCAGATGTCCCAGCGGGTGGCTGGTATCATCTGGAGGTTAGAACTGTAACTGGAGGGGTTCCTTCTTCTACTGTGATTGTGGAAAAAATAGGAGTAGGGGATATTTACATCACCGCAGGTCAGTCAAACTCCGCCAACTGGGGTAGCCCCGTGTATACTCCTACTGATGACCGAGTTTCTGTTAGAACGTCGGTGAGTGGTGCGACATGGCGTCATGGACATGATCCTATGCCTATTGCAGATGGTGGCGCTGGAGGCTCTGTCTGGTCTCGACTTGGTGACTTACTCACTACACGAGAAAATATTCCTGTAGGCTTTATCAGTGTGGGTGTAGGTGGAACGAGAGTAGATCAATGGGTTCCAGGGACTTCGCATTACGACACTCGACTCAAGCTTGCTCTACAGTCATTTCCTACCAATGGATTCCGTGCAGTGCTTTGGCATCAAGGCGAGTCAGACTCAGTGGCTACAACGAGCATGATTAATTACACGACTCGTATGCAGTCTATTATCAGTCAAAGCCGGCTGGATGCAGCTTGGTCAGTTCCATGGTATATCGCAGAGGTTTCTTATATAAGTAATACTAATTTATTACAAGAAACACCAGTGGCTGCGGCTCAGATGGGAGTGATCTATGCTGATAGTAATGTATTTCTGGGGCCGTCGACTGACGAGTTTCACCTTGAAAATGCCTCAGGAGGTAAACTATCAGATAATGTGCATTTCAATGCTGCTGGCCTCAATGATCACGCTGCGCAATGGGACTCAATCTTAAGTGGAGGAGCCGCTCTGACAGTAGATAACCCTGGCTTTGAAAAAAACACAGATCCTAGTGTCACGACAGTCTCAGCGCTGGCTGACAATGGAGTTCACCAGGTGAGTGCCTCTAGCAATAGTTCTCCCAGTGTGCTTGATTGGAGAACACTCTCCGCCTCTGGCTCAACAGCAGCCGATGGAGGAATTGGTTATTTTAATCCAGGTAATCAGCTTTACACCAATGCCGTTGATACGATCAACGGTGGAGTCATGGCAAATATGGATGGCAAGCATGCGGCGTTCTTCTTTGGAGGTAGTGCTGGCAATCATTTCATCCAAACCAGACGGACGAATCTCGTCTCGAATCATACCTATGCTTTGACCGTTGCCTTGGGCATTCGTGATGTAGGCACGAGTGTTTATGGTGATACTCTCATAGAGCTTATCGCCAATGGACAAGTGCTAGCGAGCACGACAGTCACAGAGGGTGCTCTAGACACTCTCGCTGGAGGTGACGCTAGTGGCAAGTTCACTGATGTCACTCTGAACTACAGTAGCGCTGGTGATGAGTCCGACAATGAGCCGATCTCTATCCGCATTTCCAAGGTCAGTGGGGCAGCGAATTCCTATGTGGATTTTGACAATGTGAGACTTACTGCAGAAGCAAAAAGCTATGGAGCATGGCAAATTATTCATTGGGGGAACACCCAAACCACGGCTAGCTCACCTAACAATGATCCAGATAATGACGGTCTAACAAATCTCGAAGAGTTTGCCTTTGGTAGCTCACCGACTTCAGGTGTGGTCGTGAATCCTGTGATGACTTATCTAGATGATAAGATCACAGTGACACGTCGAATCGCAGCAGATGCTAACCTTACTTACCTATTCCAACGCTCTACCACATTAGCGAATGCCACCTGGCTCCCCGTCCCAGACCTAGTAGAAACAGTAGTGTTTTCAGATGCAGAGTTTGAAACAGTCGAATTCACTCGTCCTGGAGGCTGGGGAGTGAATGCAAAATCGTTCTTCCGTATGAAGGTCACAGCCAATTAATGTAATGTTGATGATTTTTGATTGTTAGGCAGCCTCTTTCTTTAATCTCCATGCTTCACATCGGTCTGATTTTGAGACTAGTTGAGAACACTGGCAAATCATTCTATTTAACATTGTTGTTTGGAGCGATTAGTAGTCACACAAAGAAAATCCCTCTCTAGGCATAACCTAAAGAGGGATGGAAATAATTAATCTATTTCAGAGAGATCTATTGAGTTATTGTCTTTTTCTTCTGGTGATGAGCGTTAAACCACCTAGAGCGATTAAAAGAGCACTTGAAGGCTCAGGCACTTGTGTGATTTTCACTCCGTCCAGACCTACATAAACAGCTGTAGGGTTAGTTCCAGATGCTCGGAATGTCATAGTTCCAGATTCTTGAGTGGCTACAAATTCATTCTTGTGCTGAACCCAAGTGTCAAGATGAGCACCATTGTCACGGTTGAGGTCTGCTGAAACAGATCCTATAATAGGTGAAGCTCCAATACTTCCAAGTAATCCTTGAGCGACAACATTCAAATAGCGTGTGCCACTTGTGTGGGTAGAATTTGATAAATTACCGTCTTCAAAAGAAGCCATGTAGTAGTAAGAAAACTCATATTTCTCACCAATCGTGAGGCCAGAGAATGAGGCTGTGAGACCTTCAGAAAAAGCAGAACCATCATTGGCAGTGAAAAAAGCATATGTTCCTCCATCTGGGCTTTGGTTGACCACATGATTCGATAAGATAAACTCGTTTCCGTTAATGCCGTCAATGATCATATCAGGTGTTCCTGTTTGACCAGTAGGATGGACGTAGTTACTCCAGCCTGGAGCATAGGCGTAGCCTGCAGCGTTGTTGTTAAACTCTATGACACTTGTTGTGTTGAAACTTCCGTTTACGATTTGAGCTGAAGCTGCGCTGGTAAGAACTCCTAGAGATACTGCTGTTTTTAGTATTATGTTCATTTAGTTGTGTTTGTTTAGTGTTATTTTAGGGGACTGAATTAAGAAACTTTAATGAGATTCGACATTGCTTAACGACTAGTTTAGTCGCTCATCTCGAATCTACTTATTATATAAAGCTTAATAACAACTTAGTATTTGTAACGGCTATCGTAAAATAGCCACTTCATTGAAGTGAAGAGAACATGCACAATAAGCAGAAATTAATATTGGCGATTTTAGATTTTTTTTATGATAAAAAAGACTTTCGATTTTTTACCGAATTCACATTCGACACATAGATCTAATGGCTAATGGACAAGTGCTAGCGAGCTCGACAGTCATCGAGAGCGCTCTAGACACTCTCGATGGAGGTGACGCTAGTGGCAAGTTCACTGATGTCATTCTGAACTACAGCAGCGCTGGTGATGAGTCCGAGGATCGACCGATCTCGATCAGCATTTCCAAGGTAAGTGGAGCAGCGAAATCTTATGTGGATTTAGACAATATAAGACTAACAGTAGAGCCGACTCGTTATAGAACATAGGAAACCACTCACTGGGGCGGCACTCAGTTCCCAGATGGCTCACCTAACAACGACCCTTAGTATCAAGCTGAAAGTGCAACACTAGTCAGCCTATCTAACATCTCTTTTGGACTAAGCTTCCATTCAACTTATTCACGTCGGCGACGGGTTACGAGTAGACCTAGTCCACCTGCACATACTAAGAGAACTCCAGAGGGCTCAGGCACAATAGAAGAGATCGTTAAAGTATTTATAGTGAAATTCGCATTCCCAGCTCCGTCAGAGTCAACAACGCCAGTATTAGTAGCAGTGGCGTTATAGGTTCCTAAATAGTTTGAATAGTAGATATTAGGGTTCAACTCGGCTGGGGCAGTAAAATCAAAGTTTAATCCTGCATAAGTCGCTTCAAAGTCGATTCCTTCAAGGGGCACACCATTTGCAGTGAGACCAATGGTAGCGGCCCCGTCAGCAAAGGCGTGAAGGTCAAACCTAGTTTGATTAGCATTCAATTCAGAATCAGGAGAGCCACTGAATACTGAAGGTCTAGCCCAAGTCCCTGCAAGACCATCTCCTTTTACATCACTCCAGAGCTCTTGCTCAGACAGCTGTTCCTCACTAAAATAGAGTCTTCGACCTGCAATAAAATTGTGATTGGGAGAAGTGCTTGCTGAATTATAAGTAAAAGAAAAGTTATAATCTTGCCCAGATAAATACCCCAGTGCTGAGTTCGTCGCTGTTGTATTAACAGTGAAAATGATAGCTCCTTGCAGGGAAGTTATCAAGGAGAGAAGCGTTATTGCCACGAAAGGTTTGATAGAAAAATGCTTGGTAGTTAATGTCATCACACTGGAAAACAATCCAGACTTCCAAATTATTGCCGTAATCTTTGAAAAAATACCTTTTTATTCTCGATAGGTTTTTTCACACCTTTAAAAAGAAAAATTATTAAACAATAATTTCACACATTCAGTTGTTATACTAAGAGGAGTCGTAACACACTCGATTTGATAACAATGGACCTCGCACTCGTTCAATATGGCAGAAAAAAATAATTACAGTTCTACAAGCTCTCCCTCTGAGTTAGAAAAACTGTTGGTTAGTAAGGCGCAAAAGGGGGACAGAGAGTCGATGGCTCACCTACTCCTACCTTACGAACAGCCTCTGTTTAGATTTCTAACTGCTAAGCTTAGACATGAGGACAACGCTCGAGATGTCACTCAAGAAGTATTAGTGAAATTAATGCGCAGTTTGAATAAATACCAGGAACGAGGGACCTTTAAAGCGTGGGTTTTCCAGATTGCTCGTAATGAGGCTATCAACTTCATGAAGAAACACAGCCGTCTGAGCACGGCCACAATTTCATCTGGAGGACATAACCTATTTGATAATCAGCTTGATGAAGGGCCTTCAGTAGTGGAATGTTTGGATCAGAAAGAGCGCAATCAAGGAATTCGAGAATGTGTTTCAAATCTACCGGATGCTGAACGGGATGTCGTCAATCTGAGGATGGATGAGGATGTTACCTTTAGAGAAATAGCGGAAATGACTAACACTTCACTCAATACAGTTTTAGGACGAATGAGAAATGCCAGTCGCCGCCTAAAAAACTGTCTGCTGGCGAAGGGGATTGTAGGACAGTCACCTATGGAAAATTCAACAGAAAACCCAGAATGAAACGAAAAGACGAAAATTTAATCATTCGCTATTGGAGTGGCGAACTCACTAAACAAGAAGAGGTCAGAGTTCTAGAAATATTGAACTCAGAGGCTGATGGTGAGGAAGCTACTCAGATTCTGGCTGACTTACAGTTCCAGCAAGATTTACTCAATGCTGAACGAACTACCCCACTTCAAGCTTTCTCCGAAGGCGATCTTCTAGAGAAGTCTCTTAAGCAATGGGAAAAAGAAAGTAAGGTGGCCTTTTTCAGGTTAGGATGGATAGCTCCGACCATAGGCGTTGCCGCAACACTAGCTGTAGTGGCTCTTGTGTTAAAAGATAAACCTATTAAACAGAATCAAATAATTACTTCTAACACAGATGATTTGCTTGGCACCCCAACAGTGACAGACCTTCCTGAAGTTGACGGAATGTATGCTATAGACCGAAAGGTTTCAGAGTTAGAGTTGGCCATAGCTGATGCGGTTACAACCAGACGATTCTCCCGTTATAATTCAACCCCAGAAAATAATTAAATGAAAAAATTCAGAACGATACTCATTCCCGTGTTCAGTCTGCTGTTGCTTGGAGCTCTTAAAGGAGAGCAAAAGGCCGAACTCAAGACAGCACCAATGACAAGCCACAGAGGTGATGCTGAAAATGCTGTTCTGTTTTTGGAGAAAAATGCCTCGGAAATTTTGAGCGAACTAAAAAAGTTAAAAATAACCGATAAGGAATCCTACAAGGGTGCTTTGTCTGATGCCATTGTCGCTCAGAAGGAGTTTACTAAAGTGATGGGATACGATCCTGTGGCAGCAAAGTCTTATCTTCAAATGTATCGAAATGATTTTGAAGCGATTGGTTATGCTGACGAGATAGCATTGTCCAAAGACCCTCAGGAAATAGCTCAGCTCCGCATCGAACTGAAAAAGTTAATTGGTCAATCCTTCGAACACTGGGTGATTTATGAAAGAGCTCGGTTGAAACACCTCCAAGCTGAATTAACAAAGCTCAAGAAAAATTTTGAGGAAGACAGTAAACAAAAAGAAGCTGTAATCAAACACGATATGGAATCTCTCATCAAAGAAAGTAAAGCCTTTTGGAAGAATAGTCTAAAACCTTCAAAATAATAACAATAATTGAGCTGGTTGAATTGTTTTACGTAACGAGCAAGAGAACAAGACAACCATTCCACTTATCAAAATGAGGGGGGATTCATAGAATTACGGTGTTTTGTTCATTGCAATAGAACCAGAAACTAAAATTCAGTGAACTTCATTATTAAAAAACAAAAGCAATGGAAGACAAAGTTAACAGCTTACATACTTCTCGCTCTTAGCCATACTTCAACCATTGAGGCCGCTGTCATAGTTGTCGATATTGCCGACACAAATATCCATCAATTTACAACCCAACTTGGAAATCACCCCACCATCAATTATGGGGATTCAGGCGAATTCCGTCTAGTGGGAGGTGGTTTCATTTTTACTAGTGGTGTTGAGATTGGTTCTAACGCTAGCGGGGAAGCTTTCTCACAAGCAGGTGGGGCTATTTCAATTGATTCTGAATCAAGTTTTAAAAACTACGGGGCTTCAGGTAACTTCTTTGCTGGAGCTACTAGAGGCATTAACTACGCTCGATTTACTGGCAATCAATCAACAAAACGCTACTACATCGTAGCGGAGTTTGATTTTGGTTTGGACTCGGATCCTAGTGATGATGTCATCACTAGATATGCCTATGAAGATACAGATCCAAATCTGTTTTACTTAAACGGTGCAGCCAATCCTAATTTTCCTCCGACTACTCTTACTATAGCCGAGGCTGAGGCTGCATTCGCAGCATCTCAAGTTCCTGAGCCATCCAGTTCTGCGTTACTCGGCCTCGGTGGACTAGGTCTACTCCTGCGCCGCCACCGTTAATAATTATGGGTGTGCTCCTCCAGCGAACTAGCAGAATGATTTACACTGTTCGCCTCTGGACGTTCCATTGGCTATACCAACGAAGAACTAACTAATATAAAAATGAAAAAATACTTACTCCATCTAGCAGGATATTTCGGCATCAGCACAGCAACCAGCTCAGCAGCACTGCTCTTCACTTTCTCTGAGGAATCTGGAGATGTTGTGATGCGGACGTCGGGCTCGGTAAACATCACAAACGCAAGTCTCTTGCCCTTTCCCCTTAACGCATCCAATTCGATGAATGTCTTTGCAGAGGGATACAGAAATTATGGAACAAGCACTGTCTCGGTTAATATTTACGGTGGAGTAGACCTTTTAGTGGCGAGCTTTTCTACTGGAATGACCCATAATGCTGACGTGGGGGCGGGTAGTGCAAGTTCCGTTAACGGAACTTCCTTTTATGCTTCACCAGCTCAAATAACGTCCGGAGTTGTTACATTAACTACCACCATGACCTGGCAATCGACGACTCTTGCAAATCTAGGCATGGGGCATCATGCGAACAATATGGAAATAGATTTATGGGCGGCACATACGGGAGCTGGGGATGCTGAAACCATCAGGTTTAAAGTAGTCGAAGCTGTTCCAGAACCATCCAGCTCTGCGTTACTTGGACTTGGAGCTCTGAGCTTACTCCTTCGCCGTCGACGCTAATTCGTTTCATTCCTGCCATCGTTATTGAATACGGCTTCCTCAATATTAAAAACCTATTTTCATGGCTATCTTAGCTATACTGGTCGTTAGTTTACAAACCAGTCTGGCGGTCAGTATCTTTGATTTGGCCGTTGCCTGTGATGCGGTATTGGTAGGAGGTGAGTTCTACTAGTCCCATTGGGCCTCGTGCGTGGAGCTTGTCGGTAGAAATGCCGATCTCTGCGCCGAAGCCGAATTCTTCTCCGTCAGAGAAACGTGTCGAAACATTGTGATACACACAGGCTGAGTCGATAGAGCTGAGGAACTGTTTTGCTTTTGCCTCGTTCGTCGTGATGATGACTTCGCTGTGGTGTGAGCCGTAGTGATTGATATGGCTGATAGCGTCAGCTGTCGAGTCGACTACTTTCACAGAAATGATGAGGTCGAGATACTCAGTATGCCAGTCTTCTTCTGTAGCTGGCGCAGCATCTGTTAGAATTTCACAGGTGCGCTCACAGCCACGGATTTCAGTGTTTCTAGCGTCTAATCTCCGTTTCAATTTTGGTAAGAATTCTGCTGCGATGCTGCTATCTACCAGAACAGTTTCGAGAGCATTACAGACTGATGGTTTCTGGGTTTTTCCATCGTCTATGATTGCTACGGCTAGGTCTTGGTCAGCTTCAGTTTCTACATATGCGTGGCAGATGCCGTCGTAGTGCTTGATGACTGGCATGCGTGCCATGGAGACGACTGCCTCGATGAGCCCTTTGCCACCTCGTGGGATGATGAGGTCGAGATATTGATCCATTCCAGCGAGAGTCTTGACTGATTCGCGGTCAGTGAAGGGGATGAGTTGGATGGCTCCCTTTGGTAAGCCAGCAGGTTCGCCGCCTTCTTGGAGCGCTTTGGCGATGGCCTTGTTAGAGTGGATAGCTTCTGATCCGCCACGTAGAATGGTGGCATTGCCAGATTTGAGACAGAGCACAGCCGCGTCTGATGTGACATTCGGTCTGGACTCGAAAATAATTCCGATGACGCCGATAGGGACACGAATTTTATCGATCTGGATTCCGTTCGGACGATTGATTGTTTCTAACTTTTCGCCAACTGGATCTGGAAGAGTGGCTACTTGTTCAATACCGCCGGCAATAGCTTCGATGCGTGACGCATCGAGCACGAGGCGATCGCGTAATGAGCCAGTGATTCCACGTTCGTCAGCGGTAGCTATGTCTTGTGCATTTGCCGCTAAAATTTCTGAACTGTTAGAGCGGACAGACGCTGCCATGGCACGTAGAATGTCAGCTTTATTGTCAGCGCTGAGTAGAGCTAGCTCTAGAGCAGCTGAGCGAGCTTGCTTGCCCATTTCATAAATGTGATCGTGGATTTCTTGAGATGTCATGACGTTAGTTTTAGGCACAGAGAGATACTAAGTTAGTGGGGCAGATGCAATTGGTTATTCTGACTGTATGGAAGATGGAGGTCGAGCTAGGGGTAGATGGTATTTTGATGGAGTGTATTGGTTTAACTAGGGGGAGCAAGAAGCGTGGAGCAGGGAGCCGCAAGCGTAAGACTGAGTGATTATATAGAATTTAGCCAAATGCTTGGGGCTTCTCGCTTCTGGCTTCAATCTGTTCGCTCTAGAAGGGAAAAAGAGGATAACCCAGTTCAGTTGCCTTGAGATATTAAACCACATAAACAAAAAGACCACGCTGCGGTTCATTGCAACGTGGTCTTTTAGAGTGATTGTAGAGGATTTTAGTTCTCTTCAAGTAGCTGCCAGCAATACCATTGCATTCTTGGTAAGTGGAATGGGCCTTTGTAGTGGTTGCCTTTCATTGGGGTAGAGATTCTGCCATCGCGGTGCAGGTAGCCATACCATTCGCCATGTTCTTTATCGGCAAAGTGCTTGTGAGCGTATTCGTGAATCATCTTGTGCCACTGTGCATACTTGTCGTCACCAGTCATCTGGTAGGCGAGTAGTGTGGCAATGATAGCTTCACACTGAGGCCACCAGAATTTCATGTCCTGCCAGTATTCCATCACAGGCTTACCAGTAGGATCTACGAAGTAAATGATGCCGCCGTGTTCCTTGTCCCAGCCTTGCTCCCATGAGTAGTCGAGCATCTTGAGGCCTAGAGCCTTTAGTCTATCATCACCACCGCGGCGCTTTGCCTCGTGGAGGATAAACCAAGCACCTTCGATCGCATGTCCTGGAGTAATGGTGCGCTCCTGAAGGTGGTCGATGACCTCGCCTTCTGGTGTGACACATTCCATCACACATTTTAGCTCATCATTCACACAGAGTTCTATGTCATCGATAAATCCATCGATGCGAGATGCTGCGTAATCATCACCGACTGCATCACAGAGTTGCTGCGCTACATTGAGGAAAATCATTGGGACACCGAGTCCTTTAGCTGGGCGTTCTCCAGTGCTTTTCGCAGGGAGTTCACGCTCACCATCAGCGTATTCCATGCAGCGCTTGAAGAGATCCCTCGCTTCTTGAGCTAGTTCTTCGTCATTGGTTGCCTTAGCATAATGTGCAAAGGCCGCCACTGCGAATGCTTCTGAGAAATAGTATCTGCGCTTACGTAGTGGTGTGCCGTCACGCTTGGTGAGGAAGAACATTTGGCCGTCTTCATCGTAGCAATGCTGGCGTAGGAAATCTATGCCGGCTTTCGCTGCTGTGAGCCATTCTTCGTTCTTCTCGTGGCCATTATAAATAGTGCCTAGGATGGAGCTGAATCTGCCTTGGAACCAGACTGATTTGTCGTCATCGAGTAGAGTGCCGTCACGGTCACGCATGAGTAGATAACCGCCGTGCTCAGTATCAACTGAGTCAGGGAGCCAGAAATTTAGAGTGTCGTTGAGTAGTGAATCTTTATAGAAATCTCGGAGTTCTACGAGATCCTCTTTGGTGTAAGTTGACATAATAATGTTTGATTTAGAAATGATGAAAAAAGGCAGCCACCGAGTTGATGACTACCTTTGAAATTGTTTTGCGGAGTAATTACTTACTGCGGATCGAGAGACCTTTGACCTGTTCAGGGTCAGCAGGGAAGATGAAGCCTGCAATAAAGGCTACCACGAAGGTTACTACGAAACAGATGAGTCCATTGAGGATTGACCAGACATCGATCACTTCAGCCTTGTTTAGCAGTGTGACGGTGATGATAGCTGCTGATCCTGCAATCGCTCCGATGAGACATGCCTTACCGCCTACGTGCTTAGTAAATACACCAAGTGCGAACATCGCAGCGAGTGGTCCTAGCACAAATCCTACGAACATGTTGAAGGTGTCAAATGCTGATTTCAGGTTCTGATTAGCGATCCAGATAGAAGAGAGGATGCCAACAATACCGACTGCTATAACTACGTTACGAGCTACTTGGAGTTGCTTAGAATCTGCACTCTTAGGAGCGATCACACGCTTGTAGTAATCCGTCACGAACGATGTAGCAAGTGAGTTCAGTGAACTAGAGATAGTGGACTGAGCCGCTGCAAATACACCTGCTACGATGAGACCTGAAACTCCGATTGGAAGGTTCTGCATGATGAAGAATGGTAAGATTCCATCAGTCTGAGTCATCGTAGGATCTAGCTTAACTGGGTTCACATTGTAGTAAACGTAGAGTGCTGTTCCTAGTGCGAAGAATAGTGCTGATCCGAATAGAGTCATGAAGACGTTTAACCAAAGTGATTTAGCTGCTTCTTTTTCAGTAGGAGTAGTCACATATCTCTGCACCACGTCCTGACCAGCAGTGTAGTTAGGCAGTGAGGCGAAGAAGAAACCGAAGAAGAATAACCAACCTGATTTAGTCCCGCTTCCGAAGTTACAAGCCTCCTTTAGTGACCAGTCCACATTGAGGAACTTAGAGTCATCAGCAAGTGTGTCAGTGATTGCACTGAGTCCACCGTCTACATTGAAAACTACTAGGATGAAGCAGAGTAGTGCACCACCGATAAGAACGAGAGCTTGGATAGCGTCTGTCCATACCACAGCCTCGATTCCACCCATCACAGTATAGACCACACAGAGTAGACCGATCACTGAAATAGCCATGTAGATGTTAATATCCGTAACACTAGAAAGAGCGAGAGCAGGGAGGTAGAGCACGATGGCAATACGTCCTACGTGGAAGATCATGAATGATGCTGAAGCAATGAGTCTGATCGCTAAGTTGAAACGAGCTTCCAGATATTCGTAAGCAGAAGTAACATTGAGCTTACGAAAGAATGGCAAGTAGAAGAAGACGACGAGAGGGACGAGGATAACGATTGGCCACTGACCCACCCATTTGTTCCAGTCTTGCTCATATGAGAGAGCCGGCACAGCCATGAATGTAATCGAGCTAAGCACTGTCGCAAAGATAGAAAGACCCGCTACCCACCAAGGGATTCTCTGACCACCACGGAAGTAGTCGTCTGTGCTAGTAGCAGATTCTCTTTGCATGAACCAATAGCCGATGCCGACCATCGCTAGAAGGTAAACAACAACGATGATCCAGTTGACTATACCGAAGCTAGCTCCTTTTGCCTTTAGCAGACCAGTGTGAACGGATGGGTTTCTGAGCTTAGGGCTCCACTCACCAGAGATCACTGCATATTCGTAGCCATCAGTAGCTCCACCATCAATGACTACAGGAGCAGTTACAGGGACTTTCTCGCCTTCTGGGTATTGGCCGAGCACTATCCACTGGTTGGTAATAGAGTGATAAGAAAGGAGATCTCTAGGGAAGCCTGGGTGATTAAAGCCTTGTCCACCAGAGTTGAGTTTTAGCTCTTGCTTAGTAGCGGGATCATTTACTTTTCTAAGCGTAGCAGCATCTCCACCACCGAGCAGTGTGAGGTGAGTAGCTCCAGTAGGAACAGCTCTGCTAGGTGCTGCTGAGATGCCTCTTGGTAGATCAGCAATTCTTTTCCATGTGTTTGCTTTCGGGTTGTATGCATAGCAATCACGGAAGAAGTTGAGTTGAAGAGTCTCACTGTGCAGGAAGCTATCTTCAGGCTTCACTTTAGGATCTAGAGTTGTTGTAGGTGTGATCGCCTGTCTTCCTCCGATGAGGTAGAGAGTGTCTGCCTGAGCGCCGAGAGTGGCAAACATTCTACCATTTGCTGGAACTCCTTTCTCATATTCAGGCCAAGCGATCTCCTTGATCGTCCATTGCTTTTTATCTTCTGCATCGTCCGCGTCTTTTTTCGTATCGAGCACCCATGCTTTAGCTTCTGCTTTGTCAGCTGATTTACCTGAAACGAGGTATACCTTTTCTTTAATGATTTCCGCCGAAACATAACCAACAGCGATGGGGAGTGTGGCGACTTTGTTAATGGCGAATTTCTTACCATCACGTGTGATTTCATATGCTTCACCTACCATTACTTTACTATTTGCAGTGGCTCCACCGATGAAGAGAGCTGACTTATGCTTCTTGAGTGTGAGTGAACCACCATAGCCCATTCCTTGTGGTAACTTGATGTCTAGCTTAGTCCACTTTGCGTCCTTTACCGCTTTCAGTCCTTCTTCCTCTAACTGAATAGCGTAGATCGCATCATGCCAGACCTTGGGCTGACCACCGTCTGCGTTGAGAGTCTCATCAAATGGATTTTCGTATGGGAAATTAGCACCACCGCCGAATACTAGCCATCTGTCTTCGCCTTCACCTACGACTCCAGCGTAGCCACCAGCAAAGCCGTGCTTATCTGGGAGACTAGGCAGCTTGCCCCAAGTGATAGGGCTGACCTCAGCGCTCGAAATGAGTAGACTAGAGATGAATGCGAATAATGTAAATATTATGGTTTTCATAGATGGTTTTGTGTTGGCTGAATACTAATACGAACTATCTAGATAAAGGTATCCTTTCTATCTGGTTCGTTTAGCATACCTCTTTTAGCTATCTAACAACTGGGACGCAAGTATTCGTTTTGAGATGTTGTGATGTTCTACTAGCTTTGTCCGTCAGACTCTAAGGTCTGCAGGGACGACCTTATTTAGTAATCTTTATGATTTAGTGTGGTTGAGTTAATTTAATCTGTTGTAATGAGTTGTGTTGAATTGTCTATACGCTTATTTGAAGCCGTGTTATCGTGTAGATATTATGAAAATTATAATCCATTCCATTCTAGCCTCTATTACCTGTATCACCTTTTGTGCGGCACAAGTCGTTGCGGAGAAATATCTTAGCAAAGTTGAAAATGCTTTAGTCATGGCTCTGGAGCATAAAACCATCGCAGCCGGAGCTGATAAGATGAAACTCTACGGAGCGCATGGCACTCTGAGTAAGGACCGCATCTCATGGAGTTTCTCTTTCTATGATGGGGGAGATCTCGTGCACTCAGTTTCTATCAACTCCAAAGGTCAGTTACATTATTCCTCACGTGACAAAGGCAGCTCTAACATTTTCAAAACTGTGGATTTCACTAAAGTGGTAAAACCTACAGAGACCCTCATCCCAGATTTAAAAGCGAAGGCGATGAAAGCCCTCAATGCGCTGGAATTTATACCAGATGACTCAGGGAAAATGTATATATCCTACAGCCTACGCGCTCACTACAAGACGAAAGACATAGGAGACCATTACTGGAAAATCGCAATGCCTACAGGTGACGGAACCTCTGGTAAAATGGTTGGCTTCAAAAATGGAAACCTAGATACAATCTCCAACAGCACAGTGAAAAACAAATAGTCAGATCAATATCGCTTACGCCAGATGATGGCCCCTGCTAAGAATTTATTTGCTCTCACCTTCTCATCATTCAGAGTGTAAGAAGATGAAGGGGCGTTACACACACCGCTGGCAGCAGTTTGCCGATGACCTGTTAGATGATATTCTTCATACAGGTATAGAGGTGTTGCCTGGTATGCGGGCTTTGGGGAAGCAATATCAGGTTAGCAGATCTACGGTGGAGAGAGCTTTGGAGTATCTTGTGGAGCTGCGTTTTATCCACGCTCCTGTGCATGGCAAGGCTCGGCAGGTTCATCTAGAGAATGTTGCTAGATCCCTGCAAAAAGATGAGGGCTCAATCCCAAAAGTTCTGTTTCTAGTGGCTAGCTCTGACACGGTTCAAATCACTCACACAGGTCGAAAAATCTATACCTCAGCAAGAAACCTATTAGCTGAAGAAGGCATACAGCTGGACTACATCGTTCAGCCACACAGCTTGAGTCAATTGAATTCAATCCTCACAGGTCTTAAGCCATTAGGGATTATTGCCTATGGCACTTCTGCTCTCATAGTAGATGAGATTATTGATGCGGGTTATCCCGTTATAGGTATTGGCTGTAGTTCTGCCAGGATACCTAGATTTAATACTGACTATAGTGAGCTCATCCTGTCTGCTATGCAGAGGGCTTGGGCGGCTGGCCATCAGCTAGTCTGCTGTCCGTTGTGGAATCGTAAGATCGATATCCAAGCCCAACTATCAGACCAATTAAGCACTCATTTTGCTGAGGTTGGAAAACAATTTTCTGCCACTTATCACCTCCCTGATATTCAGGGGAGTAGTCCGGTAGATTATCATCAGGCCTTGGATTCACTATTTGCCTACACTCCGCCTAGTTGCCTTATTGTGGGGAATTTTGCTCAGTATCTCATGGCTACTTCCTACCTATCAGCGAGAAATTTTCGTATCCCAGAGGATGTTTCACTCATTGTTTTGTCTGCAGATCCTTATTATGATTATATTTCTCCCTCCATTGCGCATTTTTCGATCGATTTGGAAGAATGTAGCGCTCAAGTAGTTCTAGCAATGCTAAGCCGTATGAAAGGCTCTGAAATCTGTGATGAAGTAGAGGTGGAATCTATCTGGAATCCTGGTGCTAGCTTGAAAATACAGTAGCGACTGACAGTGCTTGTTGTGAGCACTGTTAGCTGATGACTATCATTTGTAGCTACTTATAGATTCGCCTATTGAAAGGTGCCACACGATGAATTTCTCTCTCTCTGGAGTTTAATAAAATTCAGTCGCTTCTTCAAGTCACACATAGATTCTAACCCAGTAACCATGAAAAAAATATTATTCAGCCTCAGTTTTAGCTTTAACCTAAGTTTAGTCAGCCTGAGTCAGGCTCAAGCGCAAACTCCAGCCAGCAACACTCCTCCTAATATCCTACTCATCCTCACCGATGACCTTGGATACGGTGACCTAGGCTACACAGGCTCTACTCAGATCAAGACTCCTAACATCGACTCACTAGCCAAAGACGGAATCATATTCCCCCAAGCGTATGTGTCAGCTCCTGTCTGTGGTCCCTCACGTGCAGGGCTATTGACTGGTCGTTACCAAGGTCGCTTCGGTTTCGATTCCAACCCACATGGTCACTCATGGCACAATGCCGACGCCATAGGACTCCCAGTGGAAGAAAAAACTATCGGAGATCGCATGCAGTCACTTGGTTACCACACTGCTGTGATTGGCAAATGGCACATGGGCCATGCTGATCACTTTTACCCTACCAAGCGAGGCTTCGACTACTTCTTTGGTATGCGTGGTGGTGGGCATTCCTATTTTCCTCAGCTTGAGAAAATAGGAAAACCCGGCTACTGGTATCCACATTTCTCCCTAGAGCGCATGGGCAGGAAACTAGAAAAAATAGACGTCCCTTACCTCACAGATTGGTTCACAGATGACGCTATGAAATACGTTGATGATCGATCCAAAGAGAAAGCCCCTTGGTTCCTCTACCTCGCCTACAATGCGCCACACGGTCCGCTCGAAGCGAAAGAACAAGACATCGCCAAATACAAGCACGTCAAACATGCTGGACGTCGCACCTATTGTGCCATGGTCGACTGTCTAGACCAGAACATTGGTAGACTAATCAAGAAACTTAAGGCTAATGGACAATACGAGAATACAGTTATCATTTTCCTCAACGACAATGGTGGCAGCACTGACACTGTCTTCGCTCTCAACGCTCCTTACTGGGGAACTAAGGGCACTTTTTATGAAGGAGGGGTTCGTGTGCCTATGTTCATTCATAATACCAAGAGATTCAAGGCAGGCAGCTACGACAAAGCTGTGACTGCACTGGATCTCGTTCCTACCTGTATCGCTCTCGCTGATGGTGAACAGCCACAGCGCAAAGTGAAAGTGGGTCGCCGTGAAAAGACTCTACTCGATGGGCACAATCTGCTGCCTTACCTTAGTGGAGAAAAAGGTGACGCTAGTCCCTACCAAGAAACAATCTTCTGGCGAATGATGCCACGTGGTTCAGGAGCATTATCCGGTGACTGGAAGCTCATCATGTCTCCTCACAGCCCCACTTTGCTCTTCAACATCGCTAAAGATCCAGCTGAGCAAAACAACGTTATTAATCAACACCCAGAGATCCACGCAAGGCTCCTTAACGAATTTCAATCATGGGCCTCTTCACACGAACGTCCACCGATGTGGATGGACATGCCTAACTGGGGTGACATGCGAGGTCTGCACCGTAAGAAGTATCCACTAGAGCAACCAAAGCAGTAAGAAGCACGCTCATTCACCTAGGATTCATCATGTGTTTTAAAGGGGGGAGTCGAAGTCGTTCTATCTGCTGCGTTATAGTAATGTAAGAGGAGTATCCTATTAGAACTAGTTCAAGAGGAGATAGCACCGAAATGTAGCTAAAACGTAGCTAAGTCACTATGAAGATAATTATTTACATATATTTATAATTATGTTCTATTAAGTTTTAACCCCCAGTCATTCCCCCGTATGAAAAGAACAGCACTATATATACTTGTGTCTCTGAGTTTTTCGCTCTTGTCACAGGCAGAGAGAAGAGAGGAAGGAGACACCGTCGATACCACGATTTACGATATCGTGTTTGGTAATTCATCTGATACCGATACCTTCTTTTGGGAAGGTCGCATAGATACCTCTGGTTTAGTAGATGTCCTAAACATTACCAACTGGAATGCAGGGACAGAGTGGAATGGTGGCGTTTTCGGCAATGATCCAGGTCAAGTCAGTGACATTATCACCATGACCGCTATGACGGGTAGTGACCCTGATAATCTCACTCCATTTGATATTCCAGATAGCTGGGACGGCACATTTAATAATTGGGGCTTCATTGCAGATCTTGCCAATAGCGAAATCAACTGGCTCCAAGGAGCTGTGCCAGCAGGACAAGCTGATGCCAAAATTAGTTGGCACATGAGAAGCCAAGGGGATAGCGTGTTCTATGAAGCCAGCTCTTCAGTGCATACGCGTAATATACCGATGTTCAATGATTCCAAAACAGGATCTCACAACGCTCTACCTACCACGATCACACCAGTAGCAGCAGAATCAGTGCCAGAGCCATCCTCTACCTTACTCATCGGTTTGTCAGCATTAGGGTTCACTCTACGTAGACAACGTAAGCAGAAATAGTTTCTGTTAGGTGATTAATTATCCTCTTTTAATCGTCTGACTAATATATTCTAGTGCTGCTCTTTCGGCTTGATATTACGCCGAGGAAGTTCTTTTTTTAGGTGCTTGAGTATACTTTTTAAATTAATATCTGTCTGTTCACCTTTTATATTAGGTTCCTTTTCAGGGTTAGTTAAGGTTGTTAAGACCTTAACAATCTCTGCCCTTAATTTTGGATCTTCACCTAAAGTCTTACTCCATTTAGGAACATCTTCGTCTACTGCTGTAGTGATACCAACACGAACATCATTACAATTGTTGAGGTTCCACCGAGGGTAAAAGAAAACTAACTTAGACTGCTTATTTAACTTGAAGATTATAAGAAAGCTCCCTCCGTCTCCGTAGACACCGTGACCATGATAGACCAAAGCCATACTGCCATTATTCAAAGCCCCCATTAACTGAGTTACTTTCGTTGACATCTCATCGCTCCCTTTCATACGTTTTACAGCCTCAAGCCTGTCATCAGCCAGTGAAGGAAAAGTGAACAGAAAAAGAATAAGGGTAATGTGTGTGAATAGATACTTCATAAAGTTAGGCTAGATTCTATGGCTAAAGCTCATTGTGAGCAATGCCTTTGTTTTAAAAAAACGTATGATGAGCACGGCTACTTCGGCTGCTTATCTTTCTTTAGTTTTAAGTATCTTATAAAGCACAGGATAAAACCAATAATGCATCCCCCTTTTAATAAAAGTAAGCCTAATGGACGCCACCACGCTCCAGTCTGCATCTCGATGAGATCTGACACTCCAAAAGCAAAGAAGAGAAGGGTGGAGGTAATTAAGTTTTTTCTATAGATAGACTTTGATTGGTCCAGCAGAGCGGTGGCCAGTAATGATAGACCAATAAGGAACCAAAAAATGGCTTCATAGAAATTAAATGTTTCAGCCATTTTTATTGGGTTCATGTTTCTGAGTTTTGGTATTCTTGCTTTCAGTCTTCTCGACTTCAATTGGTTGGGCTTCAATCTTAGCTGCAAAAATTATGAGGCTTAAAGCTGATAATATAATAGCTGTGTAGTTTTTCATATATTGAGGTGTGTTTATCGTGGAACGTTCTCGCATAACCAATCCTGTGGACAGTCTGGCCATGGTTGCTTACTTTGATTTGTTAGCCCTTTTTTGTTCTTCGGTGATCTTACTTAGAAACTTATGCATGTTGTCACTGTATACTGGTAGGTCGAGAAATTCAGCATTAAATCGAGGTGTTTTATTTTTACGGTGATGAGCTAATCTCACTTGAGAAGCTTTGTCCTGGTAGAGAAATACTGTTCTTAGTTCTCCATTCATAGAATCGTTTGCTTGTTTGATGAAAGCTTTACGCTTTTCAGCATCCATAGGAAGACTGTCACTCATAAATGCAATTTCGATTTTCTCTCCCATCCATAAGTTTCCTTTGTGAGAACTGATGACAGTAGCATGGTGGACTACTTTAACGAAGGGAGGGCGAATGTCTTCAAGTGCAGTTGATGTTATAACGATTACGGCAACTTGTTTCGCTTCTTCGAATGTTTGTTTAAGGTCTTTATCATCACCAAGGAGCAGCCACTTTGGAGCCTGAATATCATCTTTCGCAAATGCCAAAGAGACTGAAGATACGATCAGAATTAGAGTGAGTGTTAATTGCATGATGTCTATTCTAACGCCATCGCGATCTATCGTGTGTTAGATAGCAGCACTCTGGTCGTAGCTTGGTGGTTAATAATTATTGAGCCTCGGGGTAGGGACTTGGATACGATTAAGATGATGTGAATTGTTTGTCCTATTTGTTTTTAGCTTGGGAATGATACAGACAGTCACCATAAGAACCAAAGAGCTGGATTGCTGAAATCCTGCTATTTCTATGGAGCGACTCATCGTGTAATTGTCGAATCGCTTTTAAAAATAGTATGAAGAGAAAGTAACACGCTGCTGTATAAACTCTAGAACTATACGGAGCAGTTCCTTCGTCTGCGCTTAAACACCACTGATAATCCTTCTCTAAAGCATTCTTGATCTTGGACAATCCGCTCACTTCATAACAATCACAGAGAAAATAGCCTTCACTCTCAGATATCCAAACATAGTTATCATCTGGTTTATCGTATGACTTATGGATGATAGCGCTGACACTCCAATCATCATAATTGACCTCAAATTCGCCCATTGAAAGACTAATAGCGACAGACGAATCTAGCTTAACTTCATCTACAATACCAGATTCAAGCCAATCTCCTAGCTTTGGAAGAAATGTTTGTTCATCCAAGTCAAGGACGCTGTGAAGGTCGCTTACTGGCTCATCTTGTATGACCTCACGTAATAAAGCCTCAGACTCTACCAACTGACCTTGAGCTACAAGGTCATACACATCTTTAACGAACGGTTCTGAAATTTCTAAAGGCATTATTTATAGGAATGGAGATTCATTTTTAGGACGAAGTCCTAGAATTGCTAACCCTCACGGGGGCGAACTTGGACGAATAAGTTGAGGTTAAATACTATCCAAACTGGGACCATGGAGATCGGCTACTTCACTTAGTTTTCCGCTTTTTTGGGTTTTGGTTCTTGCCTGGCTAGAGTAGCTATTATTGCGTTAACTTTATCATTCAGTTCTTTGCATTGAGGTTCCTTCTCTCTTCCTTTAATTGTTCCAATAGTCATTGTGAAAAGAATACCTTCTGAATAAATAGATCTATGTTGTAAAATCCATTCGATACCAGCTGGGTCTTTGAAGGTTGAGCTAGAAAAAGAAACTAGTTTACCTGCTATCTCGTCTAACTTCTCATTCTCGTCAGAAGTTAAAAGTATCTCTTTGATGACCTCTTGGGGAAGATGTTCTTTTTTGAGATCCTGTAACACCGTAATACGCATTGAAACTGGACCTTCCATGTCGTCTTTTCTGGGCATTACGAAAAGGGTGTCTCTGCCTTCATTAGAACGGTGAAAGGATTCAGGAAGCTCTACTTTACCGACGGACTTTTTACCAATCACTGTTTCGCCATGAGCTAAGGCTACGGATGAGGAGATGCAAAAGATTAGTTTGAGTATTGATTTCATATTTCAGGAGAACGTCATAACTTAGTCGACTCCAAGAAGAGAGCGCACGTTGACGAAAGTGTTGAGGTTATATCGACTTATAGTTAGGTGGAAACTTTAACACAGCGCCGTGTGTAGGCGGCTACTGCTGATTATGAGGTGTTTTTAGCTTCGGTTTCATGGTTCTGGATTGAGTTAGTTGTAAATTACTAGAGCTATGAAAATTATGATTGAGGTGGTTATTAATGAGTAATGAATCTTATTATATCCTGTTCGCTTGTCACTATTTGATTGGTGTGGATCAGTATCAGTTAGCTGATTCGATTGAGCTTCATATAGGGTATCTTCTAATTCGCTTCGCAGAACTTCAGATAAAAGAATAGATATACCAAAATAAAAGATTCCAACGACCTGAATAATGAAGAACACCATGAAAATTATAGATTCACCTCCTTCATTTAGACTCAAGATGAACCTGTCGAACTTACCTTGTATTTGTAAGATAAACAAACCACATAGCACTATATATAGGCGTTGGTGTTGTCTGAGTAGGAGGAGATCATTCTTTGGCTTTCCGTAGAGCGTCTTAGATCTCTTTCTGAGTCTAGCTAATAATTTTTCATCTCCGCGTGTCATTGTTATTGTTATTGTTATTGAGCGTCCTAGGATTTCCAACCCTAATAGGGGAGCTAACTTGGACGTTAGCTTAATGGTTATTCAGCAGCCCACACCTTCTTCCATTTTCCTTGCGAAGACAAGTGATCATCTGCTCTAATCGGCTGGTCTGGTTGATACCCTGCAGCCTTCGGCTTTATCTCAGTTTTAAAATTACTTCGAGTCTGTGATAATGCATCATTCGGCGCTGTCTCTTCCAGAACAGTATTTTTTGTTGTAGAACAAGAACTGAGAAGGATGAGACTTCCTAAAAAAGTATATATTTTCATAATTTGAATGAGCTTTATAGCGCATCTTCTGTATCTAGAATAGAGGCGCTTGGTTTGTAGCTTGGTAGTTAATAGCGCCAAAGATTCGGGTTTAGAATGTGCTTGCCGTTAGAATGACTCGGCTTATTTTATTTGAGTAGAAGTTTGCATAAACCTTTTGTAGCGACAATGAAACCTCCTATGCCTAGTAGCAGACCAGTGCTACATTCACGGATGTAGGAGAACTGAGAAACAGCACCAGATCTTTGGTAGTTGATGTATATGAGACCTGTAATGATTAACAGAACGCCCACAGCAATAATGATGATACTTCCCTTCGTTTGCATGTGTTAGATTCTTTATTATTTGGATAATTAAATCAATACATATTGAGACTAGAGATCAATATTTAACCTCTAGATAACATATTAATTTTTGCTGTCTATTTTGCCTACCCTTATCATTCGCTGGCAGCGAGGAACCAACGAGAATGCGAATGGCTTAATCAGGCAGTATTTACCCAAAGGTTGCAGCATGGAAAATCTGACCCAGGTCGAATGTAATGCGATAGCAAATAAGCTGAATAATAGATCTAGAAAGCGATACGATTATCAGACTCCACAAGAGATGTTAGATAAGCTAACTAGTGTTGCATTTTCGGCTTGATACTAAGCATTCTTATTGGTTTGGTTTTGCTTGGGTTTCATGGCTGTTAGTTCGGAATTGGGGGCTTAGTTCTTACAAGTCCACTTTCATTCCACTCAGCGTCGTATGTCTCGTCGAATTCCTCAGGTCTTGGATACGATGAATCAACAACTTCGATACGTCCAAATCTACCCATACGAGGAAATCCTTCAACTACAATCCCTGATGGATGACGGAAATCATAACCGTGGTTTCGTTGTGCCTTCTGACATCCCACTACAAAGTTAGCGGAGCAATCCTGTGATGAAGTCCAATCTGATCCATCTGACCGAATCATAATATTGCATGTCAAACCAAGGTATCTACTGTCTCCTTCGATTACAGATCCATATAAACCATAAAATATTTGTCCGTCTTGGAGGCGACCTAAAACTCTAAAACGGAATGGATCATTCGTGAACAATGCTTTTTTACCTTCTTCATTGTAATACCAAACATCATCCCACGGTGTTACCTCTATGATTTGGTTGATATCGGATAGAGAGGTCATATTTTTAGCATAACGTCATAGCATAGCCGACTCCACGGAGAGAGCGAACTTTGACGAAGGAGTTGAGGTTATAGTTAGGTGAAAACGCAACTAACAGAGCGCCGTGGTGGTCGGACTACTGCGCCTTGTGTGTGCGTAGCATGCACTGAA